>JADLEA010000159.1 GCA_020846365.1 Bacteroidota bacterium | reverse complement strand
GTTTCGTTCCAATACTACCAGACACTCTTCCAGCCTCTTGAAAACCGCCGCTTGAATATGGAGGGTCGGTCAGAATTAAATCCGCATTCTCTCCGCCCATCACCAGCGCCACGTCCTCCGCCTTTGTCGAGTCCCCGCACAGCAGACGGTGTTCCCCAATCCGCCACAGATCGCCGCGCTTAACTTTCCAGACTTTATTCAACTCGGCCGCCTTGTCGATCTGCGGCTCCGCGTCCTGTGGTTCTTCTGTCTGGCCGGCCGCCCACTCCTCCGGGATGTCAACGCCCCATTCTTCCAGAGGAAGGTCCGACCATTCATTTGCCAGTGCGTCCATATCCCATTCGCCGTACGATGAATTGTCCTTAATGATAAACTCCCGCTTCTGGTCTGCCGTCAATCCCTTGCAAATCTTCGCGGTTGCTTCCTGAATGCCCATCTTCCGCAAGGCAAGCACACGCATATTGCCGCCGAGCACCGTCATTGTCTCATCGACAACGATTTCACGCAGTTTCATCATGTCCGGGAATTGCTGGATCGAATTGACGAGGAGGTCCATATCCCTGTCGCTGATCCTCCTCGGGTTGTCCGGGTTTAGTTTGATTTTATTCAATCTAACGGTTTTCGTTTCAATATCGGCCATTTATACGTTTCTCCTTCCATTCGTCGACCAGGTCTGTGCTGGATTCCCATATCCCGTCGATCTTTTTAGCCGGGAACTTGTTTTCTTTGATCCACCTGCGAACGGTGAGCCATGATCGTCTGGCGTAGCAGCATATTTCTTTTTTTCCGACGAGGCTTTTCCGTCCCATTGCTATATCCGGCATTTCATCTCCATGGTGATGCTTGCGAATACTTCCCGGATGTATTTAAGTGTTTTCCCTTTGTGCATTGATTTCCCTGCCGCGTTGGGCTGCATCTTGACGGGTGATTCGGTGATGGTCATTCCGGCCCGGTGCATCATGATGATCAGGTTGGCGTCCGGGTAGTTGCATCGCAGTCGGGAGCAGAAGCGGATGGCGCGCCCGTCCATGTAGCGGTACCCCGATGTCGGGTCCGTGATGGTCAGGCCCGTTTCCCGTTGGATAATGTGCCGGAAGATGCGGACGCCGACGGATTTGATTGGTGGCGAGGGGTATCTTTCGGGGCACAGAAATCTCGAGCCGATCACGACGTCGCTGCCTTGTCCCTGGTCGAACAGTTCCGGGATGTGGTCCGGGTCGTGCTGCCCGTCCGCGTCGATCTGCACCAGCTCGTGGTATCTGTTCTCGATGGCGTGGCGGTATCCTGTCCGGAGCGCTTCGGCGTAGCCCCTGTTCTGCCCGTGGCTGATGACCATAGCGCCCTCGTCCCTGGCCATGGACCCGGTGAAGTCCGTCGATCCGTCGTCCACGACAACGATGTTTTGGCAGTGTTCGCGGATGTCCCGGATGACCCGCGGGATCGTCGCCTCTTCGTTGTATGCCGGGATAAGCACCATGCGCTTCATAGTTTCTCCGCAACGACGATGTGGTGCAGGGCAATTTGCCAGCAGTTGACCGGGATGCTCTCGTGCTGCACGCGGTAGAAGCCCGATTGCAGCAGCATGTACTCGGCCAGCCCGGGCGTCCATTGTTTCACGTGGCCGCGGTCCCTTCCGATCTCTCCCCACATCCCGGCCAGGGCCCATGCGATCTTGAACGTCCTGTCGTTCGGAAAGAGGACGATCAGCCTGCCTCCGGGTTTGAGCACGCGGCGGATCTCCATGATGGCGTCCCAGGGCTTGTGCAGGTGTTCGATCACTTCCAGCAGCGTGACGGTCCCGATGGTTCCCTGTGCGAATTGCATGGCATAGACGGATCCGCGCACGTCGCCGCTTTCAATGTCCAGCCCGATCGCGCCCATCTTCCGCGTTGTGATCATCTCCCCGCATCCCACGTCAAGGATCGGATTGTCGCCCAGGTGTCGCATGACGGCACGGTCCCGGTAGTCCCAATACCAGCGGCCGATGCCGCCCTGGTTGTATCGCTCTATCTGGCCCATAGCATCCTCGCAAATCGGACAGCGGTCCATGGCACGGACCAGAACACCTGCCCGAAGTCGAAGTGGCGCCACATGAGGATCACGCGGCTGCGCTCGTTGTGGTAGAGTTTCCGCAAGTTGTTCCTGCTCATGCCGTGGTGCGTGACGATGGCCCAAGGGACGTAGCGGCAATGCCAGCCCTGCCGTTTTGCCCGCAGCCCCAGCTCGGTGTCCTCGTTGTACATCCAAATTTTTTCATCGAAGAGCCCGATCCGGTCCAGCATATCGCGCCGGTACATGGCCGCGCAGCCGGAGGGGAAGTCCGGCGGCTGCGGGTTGCGTCCCCTGATGCACATCCCGTTGCCGTCCGGGTAGACGTAGCAGCCGGCGGATTCCTGCGTTCCGTCCGGCCGGAGGACCGTGGATGCGTACATGCCGATCTGATCCTTGTCGTCGTGCGCCGCGAGGCCCAGCGTTTCCAGCCATCTCTCGTGCGCCTCCGCGTCGTTGTTGAGCAGGGCCACGTACTTGCCGGTCGATGCCGCGATGCCCTGGTTGGCCGCCTTCGCAAAGCCCAGGTTCGTTGCATTGCGTATCGTCGCGTAACACTCCGCCCCGTCCGTGCTTCCGTTGTCCACGACGATCAGCTCAAAGTCCTGGAACGTCTGCTTCGTCAGCGAGTAGAGGCACCGCTGCAGCATCTCCTTCCGGTTCCACGACACGATGATCACGCTGACCGTTGGCATAGCATCCTCACGGAATTGAAAGACTTTTTCACGCCCGCCTTGACCATCTCCTTGAAGAACGGGTGAAACCACGCCCTCCGTACCGCGATCCAGAGCCGCAGACGCTGGAACTTTGCGTAGACCCGGTCGAGATCCGCCCGGGACAGGTGGCGTGACATGATGATCGGGTCGTCCTTCGCGGTCCAGTAGACGTTCAGCCGGTTCCAGTCCATGTCCTCGCTGACCAGGCCGCGGGCCATCGCCTCGTCCCATACCGGCGTGCAGGGGAATGGGATCAACGGGAACGCGTCGACGAAGTCCAGGCCGCTCTTCCGGATGAAATTGTAAGTGTCCATGATCTCCGCCTCCGTCTCGTCCGGGGAGCCGATGACGAAACTTGCCGTGGCCGCGATGCCGTGCTTGTGCAGGATCTTCACCGCGGCGTAGTTGTCCTCGACGCTGACCGATCCGCCCTTGAGGTATTCGAGTGTCCGTTCGTTACCCGATTCCAGGCCCATGCCGACGCTGACCACGCCCATGGAAGCCATGATCTCCGCCGTCTCGTCCGTGACCGTGTTTGCCCGGCAGTTGCACCAGAAGCGCATCTTCGCCAGCGCCGGTTCGTTCCGGATGATCTCCGCGAGCTTGACCAGGCGCCGCTTGTCCGCGACAAAAAGGTCGTCGTAGAAGTTTGCCCGGCGCACGCCCATCCGGGCCATCTCGACCAGCTCCTCCGCGACGTACTCCGCCGAGAAGAACCTCACCTTCCGCCAGTACCGGCTGCTGAAGCAGAACGTGCATCGGTATGGGCAACCACGCGATGAAAACAGGCTGCTCTGCACGCGTATATGTAGCAGGTCCCTCGCGGGCCTGGTTATTTGATCAATGGGGTCGATGAGCTCGGCCGCCTGCATGGTCCTGGGTATGGGCTTGCCGTCCAGGTGCAGTTCGAGCAGGTCGCAGATCACGCGCTCCCCCTCCCCGATCACGGCCACATCCAGGTCCGGCGTCATGGTCCCGGGCAGGCTGGAGATGTGCATCCCGCCGATGACGACGACGGCGCCCGCGGATTTGGCCATAGCCGCGTACTGCTTCGCATAGCCGTAATTCTGGGATACTGCCGTGATGCCGACGATGTCAGGGGCCCATGTGGTGATCTCCTCCTTGACGCCCCGGTCGATGATCCGGATCTCGAACTCACGCCCGAAATGCCGGCGTATTGCCGATGCCAGGTACCCTAGTCCTAGGTTGGGCCAGCGGTACTGGACTTCAGAGAGCGGATTAATCGCGTTAACGAATAAGATTTTTTTCAATAAACCACTCCTGGATTGTTCGATGGGCCTCCAGGCTGCGCCATTGCTGCGGCGTGAAGCGCAACAGACTAAAGCCCATCAATGTCAATGCGTTATATTTCGCCATATCCTTCAGGTAGCCTGATCCCCGGTTGTGTCTGCCTCTTATCCAGCACCCCCCTTCCAGTTCAACAGCCAGCTTGTGTTCCGGCCACGCCCAGTCAATCCGCCATCGCCGCGTCGGGTGAAACTTGTACTCCCTCACCGGCTCCGGGAGCCCCAGGGATCTGAATATAGACCTTTCGCCCGTCCCGGTAGAAAAACATCCTGTTTTCGTG
>JADLEA010000158.1 GCA_020846365.1 Bacteroidota bacterium | reverse complement strand
TTGACGGCATCCATGACATCGTGGTGGTGGACATTCACACCTTCGACCGCTCCAAGAGCCGGGATGTCGCGCAGGAGATCAGTCAGGTCAACGCTCGGCTTGTCGCCGAGAAGCGCCCGTATGTCATTATCGGGGTCGGACGCTGGGGAAGCCTTGATCCATGGCTGGGAATACCGGTTACGTGGGATCAGATCTCCGGAGCATCGGTGATCGTTGAGTCCGGATTCCTGGATGTGCACGTGACGCCCTCCCAGGGGTCGCATTTCTTCCAGAACATCACGTCCTTCCGCGTGGGGTACTTCACGGTCAACACTTCCACCCCTTCCTCTTTCATAGACTGGGCGTGGTTGCAGGAGCAGCCGGCAACGGAGGAGTTGGCCTTCACGCGCCATCTCCGCTTCGACGCGCCGATAACCGTGAAGGTCAACGGGCACAAGAACAAAGGCGTGATTCTGAAGCCGGGAAAGACCTAGCGGCCGGAGCGCAAAGATTCAGCGCGGAGGCAGGCACACCTACGGAGGGGGCTCTACTGCTCGAAGGTCCCTGAGGCGGTTGCAGTGGCGAGGATGTGGGGCTTGATCTTGGCCAGGCATTCCTCCAGTGTGGAGAAGGGGCCCAGCGGAACTTCTTCCTCGGAAAGCGCATAGACCGTGCACTCGTACTCGTGAGCGCCTGACCCGCGGGGGGGTTGGGGCCCGCCATAGCCGATGTCGCCGAAGGAATTCCGGATCTCCAGCGCGCCGGGCGGCATCGCCTCCCGAATCCCTGACGCCCGCTCATTGATCCCACGCAGCGTCCCGGGTATGTTCAGCACAAACCAGTGCACCCAGTTGTTCGCGCGCGGATGACGGTCGATGATGGAGAGCGCGAAGGACTTCGTTCCGGGAGGAACTTCCGTCCACTCCAGTGGCGGTGAAACATTCTGCCCGCTCTTCACTCCCCGCCGCGCGCACTTCGTCGGGAAGTACTTGCCGCTGAGCAGGACCGGACAGAACAGCTTCATGCGTCTCCTCCGCCGTTCGGCCCTTTGGGCGATGAAGGCGCAGGCGTGTCGTTCTTCCCGGTAACGGCCGTCCTGATCTCCCTCCGGATCTCGTGCATCTCCACCCTTCCCTTGCGAAGGTATTTCACTCCTTTCATCTGCAGGTCCAGGACATCCTTCTGTCCGAGATCCCGTCCGGTGATGATGATGATCGGAATGTCCTTTGTTTCGTCGTCGCTCTTCAGGTCGTTGATGTATTCCATCCCCCCCTTCCTGCGCAGGGCAAGATCCATCAGGATCACCGACGGACGATGCTCTTTCACTGCCGAGAGAATGTCCTCCTGCTGCACCGGGAACTGGACTCCTTCGTATCCGTCATCCTCCACGATGAACTTCAGGAGGTTGGAGAAGTCAATGCTGTCCTCGACAATCAGGACAGTTTTTTTTGCGTCGGTCTTGGCGGTTTTTGGCATAGGGCCCAGCATGGGTCGTTGGGGAACTTCACTTGAGGAAGGAACCAGATGTAAGATACAGCAACGTGCTCACACATGCAATATGTCATTTCACATGGGCCGGAGGGCGGGGCGCTTGTCCGTCCGTCGCAGAGGGACTGGCGCCAAGTACCCGTCCGCAACGAGCCGTGCTCTGCCCTGCGTTGCGCTTGCATCGGCATGGGATTCTTGCTATCATTGGGTACTTTTTGACTCACTCAGACAGGCAAAGGAGACCTCACCCGCCATGCGCACCTGTGGTCTGTTGCTCGTTGTGCTCGCCTTCTTCTCCGCACTCTCAGGTTGTTCATCGCTCACGCTGGAACAGGCAAACTTTGCCTGGCCGGTGGAGAGCGTTCTTGCGGTGAACAGCATGAACATGATAGAAGACGGTCGCTATGCCCTCGCTGTCAACGTCACCCCGCTGGCGATTGCGGAGTTCCAGGACTCCACCGCGTTGTGGGGAACGACGCTCCGGTTGATCAGAAACGCTCAGGGGTATTACTTTATCACCGGCCCCCGCTTTAAACACGTCTATGTGTTCCGGTCGGGAGACGGCTCGCTGGACGGGACCACGGCCATCGAAGTATCGACAACCGGCCTTGCCAATCCCGCCCTGAACCAGCGGCCGCCGCACATCGAACTGCTCGACGGCGCAGCCCCTCCGCGGTATCTCACCAACACCGACATCGCGAAGGAGAGATGACCATGATCCGCTTCGCCCACAATGCAATCTTCATCGTGCTTCTGCTGCTGCCGGCCGCCGTGTTGTCCCAACGTTCGGATTTCGCCCTCAAGAAGGATTTCGAAGAGCGTCACGAGCGCCTCACCGCACTCATCAAATCCGCCACCACCACCGTGCAATTGGACTCCCTGAAGAACAGCGTGGACGGACTTGAGCTGGATTTCGCGCCGCACAGCGATTTCCTCGACAAAGCGCTCTACCCTTCCACGTTCGCTGAGAAGATGAAAGAGCTGCGGGAGATGTACGCGCGGTTCTACGATGCCACGCGCATCATGGAGACGCAGGGGGCGCAGATTCTTGCCATGGAAAGCACCATCCAGGAACTGACGGTTTCGCTGGACACACTCACGAGAGAGCGGGACATGCTGTTCGCCGAACTGCAGCAGAACAAGGCCAACGTGGCAGCCCTGCGTGAGACGGTCCGCCGCCTCCAGGCGCACATGCAGGCCAAGGACCGGCTCCTCTTCGCGCTGGTCGATTCCATGTTCATGCCGTACGGGAAAGACCTCGACCGCGTGGGGGATGTCCTCCGGGACGACCTCTCCGCCAAGATCGAAAAGGCAAACGTCCTTACCCGCGTCTATGACATCGCTTCGGATAACGTACGGTTTCTCAGCGCAACAGAGTTCCAGGGGAAGGACTTTGCCAGCCTGGTGGACAATTACCAGCAGTTCACCGTGCGGTGGAAGGGGCTGAGCGACAAGATGCAGGCGGTGTACATCGCTGAACAGCCGTCATCCGGACGCGCGCCCCGGACCGGCAAAGGCGCTGTGACCATCCAGTCGACGCCGCCGGTCGCCCGCGTGGACTCCCTGCTGACGGAATGGAACACCTTGCTCCAGAGAACGTTCTGGTCCACGATCGAAAAGGAGTTTGCAGTTCGCGGCGTCGCCGTGATCCCCTTCTCGGATGCGGCGGGCTTCTCCTCCTCCATTCGCACGTATGTCGATCAGGCCCGGCACTCCGATGAAGACGCCACGGTCTTTGTCGATGACGTCTGGAAGGCGCGCATTGACAAAGAATGGAAGGATGCCCTTTCGCGCGAGAGCATTCTCGGCAAGCAGGAGTATGCCGCACTGGATTCCCTGGTGCGCGGACTCACGCCATCCACCATCGATGCAAAGTACCTGCTGTATATCGGCATCGTGGCCGTTGCGGCGCTTGTGCTCTGGTGGATTCTCTCCCGCAAACCGAAACCGCCGGCACAAAAGCCGGCTACGCCGGCGACCTGATACCGAGGAGCTCTTGCGCCGCCAGACGATCCATGCCCTCGTAGCTCTGTGCCTCCTCGCGGCGCCGGCCCCGGTACGCACGCAACAGGCGCTGCCGCGGACCTCGTCGGAGATCAAGCTCGCTCTCGACCATCTGCCGGTCCTGGGATCCGTCCTCTACGTCGCCGCACATCCGGACGACGAGAACACGGCGTTCCTCGCCGCGATGGCCCGCGGCCGAGGTCTGCGCACTGCGTACCTTTCCATGACGCGCGGCGAAGGCGGCCAGAATCTCATCGGACCGGAGCAGGGCGCAGCCCTTGGCGTCATCCGCACACAAGAACTGCTCGCTGCGCGGAGGATCGACGGAGCCGAACAGTACTTCACCCGCGCGATCGACTTCGGGTATTCCAAAACCACCGAAGAGACCCTCCGCTTCTGGGGTCATGATTCCACCCTGGCCGACGTGGTCTGGGTGATCCGGACCTTCCGGCCGGATGTTATCGTCACCCGATTCACCTCCGAACTCGGCGGGCATGGCAATCATACCGCGTCGGCCCTGCTTGCCATCGAGGCGTTCGACGCGGCGGCGGATCCGCACCGATTTCCCGAGCAACTCCGTTTCACAGAACCCTGGCGCGCAAAGCGGCTTGTCTGGAACATGTTCCGCGGACCCCAGGCCGATACACTGTCCGGCAGAGGTATTGTGCGCCTGGACCTCGGAGAGTTCTCGCCGCTTCTCGGCCGTTCTTTTGCGGAACTCGCCGGCGAAGGACGGAGCATGCACAAAAGCCAGGGCTTCGGCGCACCGCAGAACCGGGGAGAAGTTCTGAATTACTTCCAGCACCTCCGCGGCGATACCGCGTTCACTGATTTGTTCGAAGGTCTCACGCTCACCTGGGGCAGGGTCAACGGCGGAGACGCAGTGGAGCGGGCCATCGCGGGAGCGCGCGCTTCCTTTGCCTTCGATAATCCTTCCACCTGCCTGCCTGATCTCTTTCGCATCTCTTCCATGCTGGCC
>JADLEA010000157.1 GCA_020846365.1 Bacteroidota bacterium | reverse complement strand
GAGAGGAAGGCGCCCGTTCGCAGACTTCATGATCACCCTGCTCCGCAGGGTCGAATCGAATTCCACATCGACAGTACCACCGGTAGCGGTGAAGGCCGGGCGCCCCTGATCCGATGACGTTGTCGCGATTGTTGGAGGAACCGTTTCCGCCATCTCCGGTGGAGCAGTTTGCCCCATCGCAGGCGATACCGTTTGCGCCATTGTCGGTGATGCCGTTTGCCCCATCGCCGGCGAAACGACAGCCAGGGACAGAATCATGCACCACACCATCAGCGCGATGCTTGCTCGCTGAGTAGCCTGCCACGGTGGTACACTTTGTCTCAATCGATGTGAGATCTTATTGTTCATGTGATATTCTCAATATGCGACCAGGTTCTTGCGAATGGCGGCAGGAAGCACGGCCAGTTTGGACAAATCGGTATCTTTGCATAGCACGAGCTGGCCGTCGTATGACAACCCGTACACCACGCCGTCGTCCCCGACAGTCATCCCAATCATCCACCCATACGGGTTCCCTTCTGTGGCGAAGTCGATGTTGGTCGCGGTGACCGCCATGGTGGCCATGTCTATCTTCATGAGTCCGAGTCCCCATCGCCCGAAGGCGTACAGGTTGTTGCCTTTTGCCTGGAGGAATGTATCGGAGTTGTACAGGGCGTCCAGGAAGAGGTCTTGCGCGACAGTATTCGTCGCCGCATCGATGACGGCGAGCTGGGGCAATGCGTAGTCGCACGCCACAATGACCTTCGAGTCATCGGGAGTCACTGCAATCGCTTCCGCCTTCGCCCAAGGGTCGCCATTCTTCACAAAGCCGGAGATGGTTGTTGAGACCGTCTTTGTCGCGATGTCCACCACGATGAGAGAGAACCCTCCGCCCGTGCTGATATACCCTTTTGTTCCGGCATTGTTGATTTTCATCGCAAGGAGGGTTCCGCCGTTGACATGTTCGGCAAGGGACAGGACATGTGCAACCTGCTTCGTTGCTGTGTTGATCACCACCGCGTGCGACCCCGTCCTGCAGAGAACCCAGGCCTCTGCGCCGTTGGGGGTGAACTCAATGAACGAAGGGCCTTCAGTGGTGTCGGGAAGCGTGATCGAGCCGACAGAGGTCCCGGTTGCCGGATCAAGAACGTCGACGGCATGGCTGCTCCCATCGGCGACATAGAGTTCCTGCCGGGAGGGCGTGAGTGCAAGTCCCACTTCACCATCGCCCGCATAGGAACCAGTGGTGGTGAACGCGAGATTCTTCATTACACCCAATCCCGTTTCGGCCCCGGATTCACCCCAGACATCTGACTTACCCATATAGATTGTGGTGTTGCCGTACGCGCCGGCAGTCGTGAAACCTGATTGAAATGCGGTGGAAAGAGAATTCCCGTTCTCGTCGCGAGCGCCCGGACCGAGCCAGGTTCCGTCTTCGGTAAACGCGCCTTTCACCGTAACGACATAGTGCGTGGTCCCTTCCAGTGGAGCGGCCGGGGTGAAGGCATACGCCCCATTGGCGCCATTCCAGGTACCCGGCACACTCTGGCCTCCGCCGGTGCGGACCTCTGCGCATGCATTGAGGGTCTCGAGATTCATATTCTCGTTGAACGCGAGCGTCACCACGGTTCCCACCGGAACCATGAGCGTCGCGTCTGCCGGCGCCACGGATGCGATTTCCGGTCTCGCGACGTCAGGCGGATCTGTCGGCCATTCCTGTTTGCAGCTGTAGGCCCCGACAAGCAGGATGCTTGCTATAACAAAGGATGTAAAATGCTTCAGAGTCATTGCCCGCTCCTTGCTGAGCTGATGTTCAGAAGAGTATGCTGACCGCGTAGCGATGCACGTTGCCCAAGCGCGAGAAGCTCGCATACCCGTAGTCCATTTTGAAGTCGAATCCCGAGAGGTTCACCACGATGCCTCCCCCGGCCGTCAGCCCTTCCTCGTCGTAGTTGCCTTTGTAGCCCAGGCGCAACATGACTTTCTGCTCACCCACGACCCTGACGGTGAGTTCGCTTCCCAGATTGTACCTCGGCTGGAAATCGCGCGTGTCATTCACCCCGGCCTCAAGCGAGAGCGAGGACGCTTCTGTCTTGTACACAAACGTGCCGACGCCGATCCGGAAGGTAAGCGGCAGATCCCAGGATTGGGTTGCCAGACTCGCATCCACCGACTTGTTCGTCGGAACATCCGGTGCGACATCATGGCTGACGATCAGGTCGGGACCATCCACCTTCATCGAGCCGCCGAGGTTCGAAAGCGCTATGCCCAGCTTCATTTCATTCAGGAAGCTGGTCGTGTACACGGACCCGATGTCGAACGCCACGGCCTCCGCTGTTTCCCGGGAGAGCGACTCCGACACATACTTGACCGTGACGCCCACGCTGAAACGATCAGTGAGCCGCTTTGCGTAGGAGACCCCCAGCGCGAGATCGTGTGTGCTGAAGGTTCTCCCGGTGCCATCGGGCTGCTGGATGGTCGTCTCCTCCATGTCGCCGGAAGTGAAGTAGTCCACGCTTGCGCCGAGGGTGCCGAAATCACCGAGGGGAAAGACGATGCCGAGAAAATAGAGCTTCGTATCGCCTATCCACGCGGTGGATTGCATGAGAAGCTCGTTCTTCCTCACATGGCCCAGTCCGCCTGGATTCCAGTACAGTGCACTGGCGTCGTCAGTCATTGCCACCAGGGCATCACCCATCGCCGTTGCCCGGGGCCCGACACCGATCTTGAGGAAATTGGCCATCGAGGTGCCCACCTGGGATGATTCCTGCGCGGCCGACTGCAGGCAGCCACAGAGGAGCAGGAAGGAGAGTACTGCGACAATCCGTTTCATTCATCAATTCCTTTCCAATGCTGGATACCCGTTCGCCCTGCAGCTCATTTGATCACGGCGAACTTGCCGATCTTCTCCCCCGCGATGCCGGGGGCTGAGACGTGGTAGATATACAGACCGGGCGCCACTTCCTGATTGTTCGCCGTCCGGACATTCCATTTCTGCTCGCTTGTGTTCTCGGTGTGTTCGAGCGTCACCATCAATTCGCCCGCAACGTTGTACACCCTGATCGTGCACGGCCCGGGGAGATGGGTGAAGTGGATTTCCCTGACGCTCGGGTCGGTTTCGTAATCGTTTGTCGAAATGTAGGGATTCGGCACGACACGGACTTCGCTCAACGTGCCGGCGGCGAGAGGCGAGCGAGGGGTCACCTCGACAGTATTGTCCGCGGCCACCGAGGGATTCGTGGCGGGGGAGTTTTCAACCGGCGGCTGCGAGGCGGACCCGACATTGTATGCGGCAATGTAGTACCGGTAGGTGAGCCCGTTGATCAGGTTCTCGTCCGTGAACTCATACTGCCCTTCTTCATTGGTCACGGGCAACCCGGTGTCGCTGCCGAAGTCCAGCCAGGTGGCCTCGGGGTTTGTGGATGGTCCCACGATTCCGTTCCTGAGGTCGAATTGGGCCAACGGCACGTAACCGATCTGGGTGCCGTTCGGGTCGGTTACCACCCGGTCGCCCCAGGTCGCCCCGTTGTCCTTGCTTCTGTAGATGCGGTATCCTTCGAATCCTGGAGAGGATTCGCTTTCCTTTCCCCAGGTGAGCGTGATCTTGCGATCACCGCCTGTTACGGTGACGGACGGCTGCACCGGAGGTTCCGCAATCTGGAAGCCCGACCTGTAGAGGTTTCTCGCCCGGTCGGCATTCTTCCGGAGATCCAGAAGGTTGCTCCCCATCACCGTGCACACAATGAGCGTATCCTTCTCTCCCGGGTCAAGCGTGACCGGGCCCGCATTGATCATCGACCAGTTCGCCGCATTCCAGCCGCTCGGGGTCCAGCCATAGTTGTACGGGACGCCGTCGCGGACGTGCGTATCGTCAATGCCGTCGCCGTCGGTATCATACGGACTTCCCTGGTTCAGGACGTTCCGCGTGTAGTAATTCTCCATAATCTTCCCTTCATCCCCTGCTCCCGGATCCAGGGACCAGCTCACAGTGGCAATCCCGGTTTCGGTCCCATCGTCCCGTTTGGGCGTTTTCAGGAATGACACGCCTGCAAACGCCGTGGGCGATACCACCCGTCCGGACTCCGTGAGACCGACTCCCTGAGGGTTGTAGGCATAGGCCAGCTGGCGGTCGCGATCGAAGGCCTGCACTTCTTCCGTCACACCGTTCCGGTTCCATACAAAAGCGTAGTCCATCCTGATGCCGAGGTAGCAACCCGTGATCGGCTTGGTGCCGATATTCGTAATCTCGTAGAGCCAGAAGATGTAGTTCTCGTACAGTTTTCCGGTGAAGGCCATCCCACGGAATACCATCTGGGTTTTCATCCATCGCTCCGGGGGAACTTCAGACACATGGTTCACAGAGTACGCTACGCCAAAGCTCTCCTGATGCCCGATCTGCTCGCCATTCGGACCCCATCCGGGCCAGCCGTTGGCATTCAGTTGCACCGGCTCGCCTGTGTGCGGGAACACCGCCGGCCATCCGTACCGCCCGTCGGCATTGGCAGGATCGGGCCAACTGTTCACATCGGTACTCATGGGCGCCGCCTGCGAGTTCCCGACGAAATTAAACACGCCAGTGAGCGGCACGTCGTTTTCGTACGGACCCGGCCCGTAGGGATCCCAGTGCGCCTTGTCCCAGTTGTCTTCATATTCCTGCGGCGTCATGTCAAAGTAGGGAAGGTTGTCAGGATTCGCGCCACCCCCATCTTCCGTCAATCCTGCTGTGTGAAACCCTATCGCCATGCCGTATTCATTGCCGCTGCCTGCCGGGTATTCCATCGCCGGATGCTGCCCCATGCCATACACGAACTGTCCCTCACAGATGGAACCATAATTGCTGAACCGGTTGGCGATCTTGTTGACGGTGAAGGTATTCCACCGGAAGTAGATCGGTTGCGCAAGCACTGCTGCCGGCAGGACCGTGAGCGCTGCGAGCACAACGCGCAAGACCAACCCTTTCACACTGAACCACGCTGCCATGAGAGTAGTCTCCTTTTCGTCGTTCATCACCCGGGGTCTCAGAGGACCACTTGTGCCCCGATGTAGATTTGCCTGCCGGGACTGTAATTGTTCGGAAGATCGTAGACATCCAGGTTGTGCGGCGTGCGCGGAATGCCCAGCGGCAGATCTGCCTGCCCGCTGCTCGGGTAGACGCCGTAGATGTTCCGCCGGTCCAGCAGGTTCAGGACGTTCACATAGAGCACCGGCTTGATCCCGAACACTTCAAACGTCTTGCTCAAGCGCATATCCACGGTGCTGATGAACGGAGCACGTTCGGTATTCGGTTCGGTCTTGATCGTGTAGGGCATCCCGGACTGGAAGTTGCCAGAGAGACTCACATCCCAGCTCCCGGGCAATCCCACATAGAGATCAAAGTTGAACGTGTGCGGCCTGTCCCAGGAGGCCGTGAACGTGCGGTACGTGGGATTGCTGATCTGCAGCTGCGCCCATGGCGTCGAGCTCGTCACCTGCGCCTTCGAGAAGGTGTAGTTTGCACGGAGAGAAAAGTAGTTGCTGAAACGCTTGTTCAAGGTGAGCTCAATGCCCTTGGCGTTGCCGTAGTCGTAGTTGTCCGCAACCCTCATCCCGTTTCCGGAGTTTGCTTCGGGTATGAACCGTTCGCCAATGAGGTCTGTCATTTCCCGGTAGTAGGTGGTGACATCTACGGACACATCCTCTGCAAGTTTGATCTGCACGCCGGCCTCATACGCGACGCTCTTTTCCGGGCGCATGTTGGCGTTCGCCAGCACAAACGCATTGTCTTCCGTAAACGGCTGGTAGAGTTGGCCCTGATACGCGGGATACTTGTCCCAGTTCTTGTCCGCGGGAGCAAGGTAGCGTTGCCCCTGATACAACAGGTAGTATCCGGGCATCTGGTAGAAATGGCCGTAGGCGAAATGGAATGCGGCAATGTCAGATATCGGGTAGGAGACACCGAGGCGGGGAGAAAGCTTCCCCTTCCCCTCTGCCATTGCCGTGTGCATTTCGAAAAGGCGGTTGAGATCCGTCCAGTAGGGGGCATCCGTGTTCCAGTGATCATAGCGCACACCGAAATTCAGGATCAGCCCGATGTCGGAGAACTCAAGCTTGTCCTGCAGGAACACCGAGAGCTCGCTTGGTCGGTGTTCGTAGTGCATGTAGTAGCTTCCCACCTCGTTGGGGTTCTTGCTTTCGAAGGCGACGGTGAGCCGGCGATAGGAAGCCCCCAGCTTCACGAGGTTGGCCTTGTCCACCTGGCTTACCACGGAGGCGCGTCCGCTCACCACTTTCGATTTCTCGTTGTGCCACTGCCAGTTTTCCCCGATCACAAAGAAGGAGCCGCTCGGATCATACTCTTCCGGGGTTCGGGCGTACTCCTCCCAGCTGTCGTATACCCCGAGGAAACGCGTGTGATCCTGGTAGCCGAAGCTGACATCGTAGTACGTGCTGGCGTTCCATGCGTGGGTCAAGGTCAGCGCGAACAGCTTCTCCCTGGAGT
>JADLEA010000156.1 GCA_020846365.1 Bacteroidota bacterium | reverse complement strand
TGCGGCCTCGCCGATCGCCATTGCGCTGTTTGCCCTCGACGGCTACTGCATTGCGCTGTTCGACAAGCAGATGACGTGGGAGCGGTCATTTGGGCTCCGCTTGATTCTTGAGGTTCCGACGGCGGCTCTCATCGGTGCTCTGCTCGGAGCGCTCCTCACGGCGGCTGTTCACCTTATCGCGCCGTACCACGACGGTCTCCGGTCGAACATGATCGACAACGCGTTGATCGCCGGTGTGCTGAACATCATCATCACGGCGGGGCTTGAAGCCGTGATGGGATACCGGCGGAGCCAGGCGGAGCGGAGTCGCACACAGGTCCTCGAGAAAGAAAACGCCGACATCCGGTTCGAAGTGCTCAAGACCCAGCTCAACCCGCACTTCCTGTTCAACAGCCTGAATGTCCTCTCGTCGCTGATTCAGAAGGATCAGGCGCGAGCACAGCGCTTTGTGGACGACTTCGCGGCAGTCTATCGCTACATCCTGGAAGTCATCGATCTGCCGCTCGTGGAGGTTCAACGCGAACTGGACTTCGCCCGGTCGTACCTCGCCTTGCAAGGCATCAGGTTCGAACACGCGATGCAGACGGAAATGGAGGTTGAAGAGCACGCGCTGTCACGCTACATCCCGCCGCTCGCCCTCCAGACGGTCCTCGAAAACGCGTTCAAACACAACCGGGTATCCCCGGAATCACCGCTCCGCATCCGCATCGAATCCGGCACCAATACGATTGTCGTGCGCAACAACCTCCAGCGCAAAACGCATGGCGTGGAATCCAGGGGTGTGGGACTGGAGAATCTTCGGAAGCGCTACGCGTATCTGGAGGGGGGCGAGCCGCGGTTTACAGAAACCAACGATGCGTTCGTTGTTGAACTTCCCCTGCTGGCGGCAGACCAGGAATGAAAAGGGGGAAAGATGATTGCATGGAGCACGGATGAATGTAGCCATCATTGAGGACGAAGCCCTCGCTGCCGAACGCCTGGAACGCCTTCTGAGCGACCTCGACCCCACCATCGTTGTCTCCGCACGCCTTACTTCAGTCTCATCATCCATCGCATGGCTGCGGAACAACCGGCCGGATCTGATCTTTCTGGACATCCAGCTTTCCGACGGCCTGAGCTTCTCGATATTTGAATCCGTGCGCGTGGAGAGCCCGATCATTTTCACCACTGCTTACGATCAGTATGCCATCAAGGCGTTCAAAGTAAACAGCGTGGACTACCTCCTGAAGCCGATCCGGTCCGAGGATTTGCAGGTGAGTCTGACAAAACTCAAAGGCATGGGGAAATCGCTTCAGCCCGATATCGAGGAGCTGGTACGCGCATTGCGTTCGAAGACTGCGGAGTACAAGAAGCGCTTCCTGATTCAGTTCGGTGAAAAGCTTCGGAAAGTCGAGGTGGAAGAGATTGCGTATTTCTATGCCATGGAAAAAGCCGTATTCCTCATGACGCATCAGAACCACGCGTACCCGGTCGACTTCACGCTTGACGCATTGGAGAAGATGCTCGACCCGGCGCGATTCTTCCGCATCAACAGGAGGATGCTCATCGGTTTTGACGCAATCAAGAATATGATCCCGTATTCCCGGTCACGGATCAAGATTGAACTGGCTCCCGTTGCACCGCCAGACATCGAGGCACTGGTGAGTGTCGAGCGCGCGGCAGCGTTCAAGAAATGGATGGACAACTGAGGGATGGGCAGGAGGAGGCGCTACAGCCCCAGATTCCCCGCCCTTGCTTTCATCGCAGCAATAACGAAACCGACATGCTCCTCGAGCGGCACTCCCAGCTCCGCCGCGCCGTTGGTAATATCCTCCCTGCTCACCGCTCTCGCGAACGCCTTGTCTTTCAGCTTCTTCTTTACGGAAGAAACCTCGAGATCGGCAATCTTGTTGGGCCGGATGAGCGCGGCGGCCATGATGAAGCCACAGAGCTCATCGCAGGCGAAGAGGACCTTTGCCATGGGTGTGTCACGGGGGATGTTTGTGGCCGGAACATGTGACATGATCACCCTCCGCACATCCTCGCCCAACCCCTTCTCCTTGAGAATCTCCGAACCCTTCACCGGATGATCAGGATATTGTGGGTACATCTCATAGTCGAAATCGTGGAGGAGTCCCACGACGCTCCAGAGTTCGGCATCCTCTCCGAGCTTCCGCGCATAGGCATCCATTGCCGCTTCTACGGCAAGCGCGTGCTTTCGGAGCGCATCGGATTTCGTGTACGAGCAGAGAAGATCAAATGCCTCCTGCCGCGTCATGAAGGCCCTCCCTGGATGAGAGTGAATGCGGCGAAAGCCGCGCAATGTCCGTCTCGATCAGCCCGAGCAACTGCGGGATGCTCTTCAGGACTTCGTCCGTCAATCCCGCCCCGTTTTCAAACTGGCATGCTTCAATACCGTACAACACCAGAACACGCGGCAAAAGTTGCAGCTGCCGGGCCATTGCCACGGCCTCCGGGACTCCGACACTGTGGCTTGAAGAGCGATAGAAGTCCCGGGGGATCTCTCTGGTTATCAGGTCGATGCGGTGCACAGCCCCCCGGGTCGTGCCGGAGCAGAGGGCATCCACGATGAGGACAATGTCGGATCCCTTCCAGGATTCCAGCAGAGCTGTTCCTTCTCCACACGCTTCGATGACGCGCACACCGGGGTAATTCCGGCGGCGGATTTCGCGCGCCGCCAGAATCCCGAGGCCGTCATCGGTGCGGAATTCATTCCCCACGCCGATGAGCAATATGGGAGATTCTACTCCCATGCAATCCTGACGAAGTGTGTGGCACAGGAAATACACGGGTCATAGTTGCGCACGGCCTGCTCCACCTTCCACGTGAGTTGCTCCCGGTCCATGTCGATGTTGGCCGTCACGAACTTGCGGAGATCCGCCTCCATCGTCGGGAGATTCTGGGCGGTTGGCGGGACGATTTTCGCGTCCATGATGTGTCCGACGTCATCCAGGCGGTACCGATGGTATAACAACCCGCGGGGCGCTTCACTCGCCCCGAAGCCGATCCCATGGAAGGGGGTCATGGATACCGCGGGCTCCTCGGGGGGCTCATACTCGGCAATGATCCGCAACGCAAGCTCATACGCGTGTACGGTCTCGATGCACCGCACGACAATGCTCTTGAATGGGTTGTGGACCGGCGGTACGATGCGCAGATCGGTTGCGACCTGCCGCGCCACCGGCGCGAGCTTGTCGAAATTCAGGTTGAAGCGTGCCAGGGGCCCGACATGATACGCCCCGTGGCCTTTCAGCACCGAGTGCAGCGCGTTGGAATGCCCGATGTGACGCTCTTCAAAGTGGAACTCGTATTCCCTTACGGCGATGTCCATGCCGCTCGAGGTCACCACGCGATTGCCCAGCATCGGGTACTCCGACGGGTGGCTCAACGAGACGAACTCGTAGTCCACTTCGAGCGCGGGGAACTCGAAGGTTGCTGCGAGCTGGGCAGCGGCTATCGCCTTCTCCTTTCCCCATTTGAGATCTTCCACCAGGGTCTCGAGCTCGCGCTTGGCCGGCACGCGGTAGAACCCACCCACCTTGACGTTGATGGGATGGATCTCGCGACCCCCGAGCACGGCTACAATGTCGTTGCCGATTTTCTTCATCCGGAGAGCGTCTTTTACCACCTCGGGCTTGTCTTTGGCAAGCAGAAGCGCATCTTCATAGCCCAGGAAGTCCGGTGCGTGCAGCAGGAACACGTGCAGGACGTGGCTCTCGATCCACTCGCCGCAGTACAGGAGCAGGCGCAGGTTGCGAAGTTGGCCGTCTACTGCCGCGCCGAAAGCATCTTCCATGGCGTGAACGGAGCTCATCTGGTACGCAACGGGACAGATGCCGCAGATGCGAGCCGTGATGTCGGGAGCCTCCGTGTAACTCCGGCCCCGGAGGAACGCCTCGAAAAACCGCGGGGGCTCATAGATCCGGACTTTGGTGTCGGTGATCTTCCCGTCGGCAATCTTGATGAAGATGCCTCCTTCGCCTTCGACGCGGGCCAGGGTGTCGACCTTGATCACTCTATTTTTCATGGGCTTCACTCTCCTTCCGGAAGGCCTCGGCGTAGGCGTTAAACCCGCGGTACAGGAGCATAATATCGTGGCGGTCTTTCCCCAGCTCGAACATCCGCGTGCTCAGCGCAGGCGGATTGGGGTTTTCCATCGGGCCAAAGCAGCCGTAGCATCCCCGGTCGAAAGCCGGGCAGATCGCCCCGCAGCCTACCTGCGTCACCGGCCCGAGGCACGGAATCCCCTTTGCGACCATCACGCACACCGTGCCGCGCAGCTTGCATTCCATGCAGACGCTGTGCGCCGGGATGTTCGGTTTCCGTTTGTTCAGCGCCGCATTCACCACTTCCAAGAGCTGGAGCTTGTTGATCGGGCAACCCCGCAGCTCGAAATCCACATGCACGTACGATCCCACGGGCATTGACCGGTCCAGCGTGGAGATGTACTCAGGGGAAGCGTACACCAGGCGCGTGAACTCCTTGACATCCTTCCAGTTGCGGAGTGCCTGAATTCCTCCAGCCGTTGCACAGGCACCGATGGTGATGAGCACCCTGCACGACTTCCGGATTTCCCGAATGCGCTCCACATCATGCGGTGTGGTAATGCTTCCTTCCACAAGACCGATGTCGTACGGGCCTTTGAGCATCCTGCGGGACGCCTCGGCGAAGTTGGCTATCTCCACGGCTCCCGCGACTGCAAGAAGGTGCTCTTCGGCGTCGAGCAACGAAAGCTGGCATCCGTCGCACGACGCAAATTTGAACACGGCAACTTTCGGCTTTTTCGCAGGCATGTCAGAGCTCCTTCCTGTCCAGAAGGTGCCGTACCCGGGGGAGCGGATACACGGGCCCTTCCTTGCAGATGAACGTAGGTCCGAACTGGCAATGGCCGCAGAAGCCGACTGCACATTTCATATTACGCTCCATCGACAGATACGTCTGCGATTGTGGAACGCCGCGCCGGTCGAGTTCATCGATGGTGTACTTCATCATGATTTCCGGTCCGCACACATACGCAACGGTCTCCCGCGCATCAAGCTTGATATACTGAAAGAGGGATGTCACCACCCCGATATGTCCCTTCCAGGACGAGTCCCCGCGGTCGACGGTCACGAGGACCTCCACGTTGGCGTCGCTTGCCCATTTCTCGAGCTCGACGCGGTAGAGCAGGTCCAGAGGACTCCTGCCGCCGTAGAGCACGATGATGCGGCCGAAGTCTTCGCGCTTTTTGAGGAGCGAGTAGATCACCGGTCTGAGCGGCGCAAGCCCGATGCCCCCGGAGGCGATGCAGATGTCTTTCCCCCGGGCAACATCGATGGACCAGCTGGATCCGAACGGACCGCGGATGCCGATCATGTCGCCGCGCTTCTTCTGGGCGAGCGAAGTCGTGACCAACCCGACCCGGTGTATCGTGTGGTCCAGCGTTCCGGGCCGGGCAGGATCCGAGCTGATCGAGACCGCCGCCTCTCCCACGCCGTAGACATACACCATGTTGAACTGTCCCGGAAGAAAACGAAAGCCCCCTGCAAACCCGCTCATGTCCAGGGTCAGCGTGAACGTGTCATCGTTCTCCCAGATGATCTTCCGTATCATGACGGGATGCGTGGTCATGGGATCCAGCGCATTCGCCTCGAGTGCCTGGCTTTTGCGCATCATCGCTTCGCTCCGCTCGTCGTGAGATCGTACAGGTCTATCAGCTGGAGGCGGGTGGCTTCCAGGCGCCGTTCCATGACCTGGGAGAGCCGTCTCAACATCTCGTAACCGAATGAGCACTCCTTCTCGCACTTGTTGCGCAGGCACTCCCCGTCGAGCGCGATCGCCCTGGTGTCCAGGACCGCTATGGCGCTGAAGTGCCACCGGTACGGGGAGATGAGCCAGGACCACCCGAGGATTTCGCCCGGGCCCACTGTCTGGATGCGGAGCGACTCCTTGCCCGGAACGTCCATCTGGAGCGCAATGCGGCCGCTCCTGATAAGATAAAACTTGTTGGCAATCTGCCCTTCTTGAATAATCGTCGCGTTGTCTGCAAAACGCACGTTGGTCGCGCAGCCGATCAACGTCTGCATGTGCTCAAAGGAGAGTCCGGCCAGGAACGGGTGCTGGCGCATGATTTCGGAAAGATCTTCTTTCTCCATGGCTCGATTCCTATCCGTTAGTGGTGGTCATGCTGGTTTCGCGGATGGCGGCAGCCTCCGCAGTGATGTCAATACCCACGGGACACCACGTGATACAGCGGCCGCAGCCGACGCACCCATATGTCCCGAACTGCTCAACCCAATTGCAGAGCTTGTGTGTCAGCCACTGGCGGTATCGCGTGCGCGTAGACATGCGTATATTCCCGCCTGCGACTTTGGTGAAGTCCGTCGTGAAACAGGAATCCCATCGCCGCCACCGTTCCGCATGCTCGCCGCTCAGGTCCGTCACATCTTCCACGGTGGAACAGAAGCAGGTCGGACACACCATCGTGCAATTGGCGCAGGAGAGGCAGCGCTTCGCGACATCCTCCCAGCGTGGGCTCTCAAAGTTGTCTTCCAGAAGGCGCGGGAGATTGTGCGTGTCGAGCGAACGGCCCATCCGGTCATGAGCGGCTTTCAACGCCTTTTCCACCTGCTCCCGCTCTTTCTGATCAGCTTCGCGATGCGTGACCTGCTGAAGCAGGCCCTTCCCCAGCGGACTCCCCATCTGCGCTACGAAGTAGTGCCGGTCGTCAGTCCGTATCTCCGTCAGCACAAGATCGTACCCGTCTTTCGCCCGCGGACCCGTTCCCATTGAGGCACAGAAACACGTCCCTCCGACATGCACGCAGTTCACCGCAATGATGCAGGCAGACTTCCGAAGCGCGGTGTAATGCTTGTCGGCATAAGGCCCGGACATGAAGATCTTGTCCTGGATGGCGATCGCAGCAAGCTCACATGAGCGGACCCCGAGGAATGCGTATTTCGGCGGGGCGCTCGGAGATACCGGATCGACTTCGAAGGCCTTCCCCGCCTTCCGCGCAGAGAACAGGCGGAGACGGGCCGGGAATAGGAATTTTTTCCAGGAGTGTGGACCGACGTTGTAGCTGAACAGGGTGTCATCCTCACTGTGACGGATTCCGTATGACCCCGCTTCCTGTACGTCCGACCATCCGCGCGGCAACTCTTCAATGGAGCTTAGCGTGTCAAATGTGATGGCTCCGTCCTTGACTGTCGGACCGATGACGGTGAACCCGCCTGCCTGCAATGCGGTGAGAAGTCCCTGTAGATCGTTGAGCTCGACGATGAACATTCACGTGCCTCTAACGATGTATTGGAGGGATATTGGGTTGGGACACGAACACCCGACAGAAGCCGTGCCAGCTGAAGAACGCCAAAAACGCGGGAAACCTACGTTGGAACGTTATGCCTTGGGAGGTAGTTTCGCAGCAATGAGAAGGTAGGCTAGATTTCTTCCTACTAATGCAAATACGTCGAAAGTGTTGAAGAATGCAACAGCTGCGCTAGAGCTTTGGGCAATCCTTCGCAACCGCGCAGATGTCACATTTCGGCTTCCGGGCCGGACAGGTTCGGCGCCCGTGCAGGATCAGGGTAGATGAGATTTCAATCCAACTCCGTTTCGGAAACGCCTCCATGAGGTCCGCCTCTATCTTCTCGGGAGTCTTTTCCTTCGAGAACCCCATCCTGATTGCCAGCCGTTGCACATGCGTGTCCACGACAACTCCGGAGACAATGCCGAAGGCCTGTCCGAGAACGACGTTGGCCGTTTTTCTCCCCACTCCCGGCAGCGTTACCAGGTCTTCCATCCGCGGTGGGACCTCCCCTCCAAACCTCTCCGTGAGAGCGCGTGAGCAAGCGATGATGTTCTTCGCTTTCATCCGGAAAAAACCGGTGGAACGTATGATCCCCTCCAGTTCATTCGGGTCGGCACCAGCGAGCTCAGCAGGAGTCTTGTATCGATCGAACAGAACGGGCGTGACGAGGTTCACCCTCTCGTCGGTGCACTGGGCGGAGAGAATGGTGGCGATGAGGAGCTGGAAGGGCGAATGGTGCAAGAGCGCAGTACGGGCTTCCGGAAACTCCTTGCGGAGTGCCTTCAGAATCCGGATCGCGCGTTCGCGTT
>JADLEA010000155.1 GCA_020846365.1 Bacteroidota bacterium | reverse complement strand
TCCGCCAGCGCGACGCGATAGAGATTTCCGGCTTTCCCGCTGATGGCCAGACGTATGTGGGGATTGATGACGGACATCTTCGCACCGCCAAGGCGATCTTCACCCAATCCGTAGTTCAGAAACGGGCGATCCCCCTTCGTAATGCCGACCAGGGTGTTTCGGGACGAAAGCTTGGTCAATCGCCCGGGAGCTTCACGGGTTACCTCCGAGCCGCCAGAGTCCGACAGACGAAACACCAGAGGAGTATCCTCCCAGAGGTCGTCCTTCGTCACAACGCATGATCCCCGGTAGATGCCACGGATGCCGTTTGTTGCGCTGTCCGGCATCTCCACCATGGGCAGCCCATCAAAGAACGTGGCTTTGCATCCGGGTGTCCCCTTAAACTGCACATTGAGGATGTCGCCTTCCTTGAGCCAGAGATGCTCACGGGGTTCCAGGAGGAGGCTGTCGATAGCCAGCGTATCGGATGGCGTGGATGCAAGGGGAGGTTTGCGGATCAGAAGAAGCGTGCGCTCCTCATCGCGCCCCTGCGGATCGCGGGCGCGAAGAACGAACCGGTTCTCCCCCACCTCGAGCTGCAGCAGGCCGACAAAAGCGCCGCTGGGGTAAACGCGCTGCGGGACGCCGTTCAACGTCACCGAACATCCCGGGAGCGTGCTTCCGGAAAGCCGGTAGCGGGGCGAAGATGTTTCCGTCGTATCTTCCTCGGGAACGACGACAAGCAGCAGGCCGCGATCCTGGCTCCGGGAACTGCCGGGGCAGAGGAGCGCTGCAACGACCCCAAGCCCCGCTACAAATAGACGGACCTTTCCTCGTAGTGCCATACTATTTCACCATCATCAGCTTGATCGACCCTCCGAAGAGCTGCGTTCCGCCTTCGCCCGTTACCATCAGACGGGCCACGTAGACTCCGCTGGACATTGTGCGATTCATGGAGGGACCCCATTCCGCCCAGTGCCGGCCGGCGGTTTGATGCCGGTCTACAAGCCGCGCGACTTCCCGCCCGAGCACGTCGTACACGACGAGCGACACATCCCCCTCGGTTCCCAGATCGTACCAGATCTTTGTTGAAGGATTGAACGGGTTCGGCGTATTCTGGTGGAGGGCAAACCGCGCGGGAACTCCATGCTGCCCTGCTTCCACATCCGTGACCGTCCGGTCCACAAGCTCGAGGTGGTCCACATAGACAGAGGTCAGCGGCAGGCTTGTCCCGGGAACATATGCAACCTCGATGCCATCGAAGGCGAGTTGACCCTCAAGGATGCCGTTCCCGGTACCGCTGCCGAGTGTGTCTGCTTCCAGATCCCACGTTACGGCACGCCAGCCCACCCAATCGATAGGAATCCAGCGCGTGACTTCTCTTCGCTCCGGTGGGCGCGCGGGATATGCCTCGAGACTATCGGCAATCACGAGTCGCATTGGGGAATGGCTGCCGTCACCGTAGACGTATGCACGCAGGAGGGTGCCGGTTTTCCGGAATTGCATCTGGCCGACCGGTCGAGTCGAGTCCGTCCGCACGCGGACCAGCCACTGCGTCGCCGACGTATCCCATTGAACCCGGATCTGCGCGGATCCCGCGTTCGCGCCATCAAGTCCGAGTTTCTTTCCTGTGGATCCGACAACAAGTACACTCTCTGCACCGGCCATGTCCGCAGGAAGAGCGGGCGAGACGAAGCCGGGTGTCGCGGCGGCAATGGAATCCAGCACGGTTGTGACATACGCACCCGAACCTATACTGAAGTCCCAGAGCTGAAACGTGCTGGTTGGCATTGCGTTGCCCAGCGGATCCGCGATCCCCTTGATGCCGGCGCGGTACGCTTCGCCCGGCAGGAGCCCGTTGGGGAAATATACGGACACACCCGCTTTTTCGTTTTCCTCTGCATACTCCAGCGTGCGTAATTGGGCCGTGCCGCCGATGCGCTGAACCACAATATTGGCTATGGTCACGGTGGACGGGTTCAACCGTTCATCGAATGTGAGGTTCAGCACCGCCTGCGGGGCCGTAAGCCGCTCCCCCGAATCCGGACGGGCCTGGACCAGGACCGGTGCGAACACGTCGATGTATGTTGTTCTGAAGGAGAGCACGAGCGGATCGCCTGAAACGCCGTCGCCATCGGCGTCAAGCCCCTGTCCGGATGCAGACCGCGCAGTGGTGTCAATTTCCACAACAAAGTCCACGTAGAACGGAAGGATCTGTGCCGGGTCGAATGTCAACCTGGTGTTGCTGCTGTTCCACACCAGCTGTCCCGGCACCGTTGGGGTGATGGAGAAGGCCGAGCGCACCGATGCGGTATCCATGGGCTTCGAGAAAGACACTTCGATGGCGGAGACCGCGGAGAACATGGTGTCGTTGTTCGCCGGCAGGGTAGCAAGCACGCTCGGCGAGGCAAACGACACCAGGCTTCTGTCCGCAAACACCGTCGCGCCGGTCCCGACCGTCACCTGCACCGAATCCATGGTGTACCCGGGGGTCTCGAACCGGAGGGTGTAGGTGCCGGGCGCCACGTTGTCGAACATATAGAAGCCGTTGTTGTAGGCGTCCCCGACCACGACGCGATCATCGGGCAGAAGCCGCACGCGGGCCAGATTCACCAACTCTCCGGACGCGACATTCGATTGAATGCCGGCGATAATGCCCATCGTATCCGCGGGCACTCCGTAGTACTGCATGAATGAGTTTCGCAACGCATACGCTTCCATCTTGCAGTACAGGCGGTTCATCAGCCTGCGTGTCTCCGGAAAGAAATCGTGGAAGGATCCTTCCGAGAGCTCCGCGGGCATTGACGTCCCGTTCAACACACCCAGATTGAATCCGCCGTTGGTGCCGCCATAGAAGGTGTAGTCCAGGTATGTCCATGTGCTCCGGGGAGAGTTGCGCAGCTTTGCCTGGATCGCCGGGCCGATGATATTCGACATGGTGACAGCTTGGGGCCACGACGGCTGCCGGGTAGAGATTTCCTCCCTCACGAGCATTAAGGTGTAGTTCACGGTGGTGTTGCTGGCCCACCCGGTGGCATTACTGTGAATGGAGTGGAACCAGTGCACGTTGTTCGCGTTGGCCAGGGTTCTGCGCGCCGAGAGGGATGGTTCGTCATCGGCCGGGTAGTCGTTGGTGTACCGGGTGAGGATGACCCATGCCCCCCGCGCCTGAAGGAGCGTGTCCAACCGCAGGGCCTTCTGGAAGTTGCTTTCCGATTCCCAGAAGTCGGTTCCGGCATCCGGAATCACATGGCGGTCGTTCGCGGCATTGTGCCCCCCATGACCGGGATCGATGCAGAATTTGAGACCCGAGAGGTCGGTGGGTTGCGCAAAGCCCGATACCGGTTGGAGGAGCAACACGCCCAGCGCCAGAATGAAGAGCGCCATCAGGACGTTTTGACGTACAAGCGGGTGAGATGGGGAAGTTCTGTGATGCGTAGAGCGAGCGTTCCGAATCATCGTGATCATTCTCCAACCTCCGCATAGCGTAGTAACAGTACTTCTCCGTTGAGTGTGCTGCACACGATGACGTTCTCCGTGGGAGAACAATCCGGCTCAAGTTCGAGATCAGAGGTGTCCGTCAGGCGGACGGTTGAGAAACCGTCGGGAGACACGCAATAGAGGTCCGAAGACACAAGGGCATGTCCATCGTCACGGTCGTCCATGTAGACAAGCCACTTCCCGCTTCGCATCCAGACCGGTCCATCACGCCGGCCCAGCTCAGCAGTCACCCGGCCGTTCAGGTCACACACAAACGTCCCCCGCGCCATCTCGTACGCCACGAGTTGCGTACCGTCGGGTGACAAGGCAGGCCAGATATAGTGGCCGTTGCCAAAGGGATCAAGAGAGTGCCTCTTGCCGTCAAGGAGGAGAGCGATGCCGGTCCCGTCGACTCCCATGACCACGGGACGAGCTGTCGCCGCACCGGCCGCCTTCGCGAGGTCATTTGCTTCCATTTCCTGGTAGAGCACGCCGTTTGCGTGATAGGTCGGGACCGAAAGGTCGCGCCCGCGGGCAAGCGTAACGGCGTCGAGCGTGCGAAGATCCAGATCGATGATCTCCTGGGTCCGGTCGAACACCGTTGCGCCGAAGGAGGTGCGCCGGTACGCGAGACGCGTGCCGTCGGCGGAAACGCTGAAGCCGTACCCCGCTCCCGGTTCATCGGTGATCTCCTGGAGCGCTCCGGTCACGGGGCGGAACTGCCAGATACCGCGGTAACCGGACGTGGTCAGAAAGATGGACTGTCCGTCCGGCGAGAACCGCGGCGCAGTCCAATGCTTGCCTGCAGGGAGGAGGAGTCTTTCGGTAGAGGTAATAGTCACCTGGCCGATCGCCGTCATTGCACAGCAGGCGACCAGCGCCATCAAGAACGTACGCATGGTTATTCCTTCGCTTCTGTCAGTTTCTTCAATTCACGGACTTTTTCATAGAACTCTGTAAGGCCCATTTCCTTCAGGAAGATCAATCCCCGCGCGGCCCGCATCCGCGGATGGGGATGCTTCTGAAAGAAATCGTGACCCAGGCAGCTCTTGAGCATGTCATACTGTCCCACCTGAATCTTCTGCGCCAGCTCGGAGAACGGCCCATCATGCTCGTAGCTCGGGAACGAGGCCGCGCTCTGTGAACCGAAGCAGTTCATGAATGCCGTGTGCAGGAGCGAGAGGGAATTCAGGGATACCGGGACCATAAGGTCCGCTTCCGAGGGGCGGTAGCGATACCAGACATTGCGGTAACCCCAGACACGCACCGTCGTATCTCCGCTCTCCTTCTCATACATGCGCAGCGCTTCGGCGACGGCCTGCAACGCCTTGTAATGGGTGTCGGGACCGCTTCCCTCGGGATCAAAGGCGACAGAGAGCACATTGGGTTTGACCCGCTTGATCAACTGGAATATGGGGATCACATCCCGGTCCACTTCCGGTTCCTCGGAGAAAATATCGCCCTTGTAGAAGCCCAGGCGCAGCGCCGAAATCGCGGACGCATCGATGCCGAAGTAGGCCCAGAGCAGTTCCACCTCCCACTCGCGGATGGTCCCTTTGAACAGCTGGATGTCGGGCGGGTCCTTTGCTCCGGGATACTGCGTCTGAAAATACTCGTTCATATCCTTCACGCGCAGCCGGAGTACGCGCAGGTCGCTGGTGTTATACACTTCGATCAGATTGCGGAGCATCCGCCTCGCCTCCCCTTCTCCCTTCTTCTCATCGCTGTTGCCTGCAACGCCGTCGAGATAGAGGAACACGTCTTCCATTCTCCGGGCGTTGTTCTTCGGATTGAAGTATGCTTCCTTGAGCAGCTTCTGGAAGCCCGCGCTTTCCAAATACGGTTGGAGGTTCCGGACGATGGAAAGACAGAAGGGGTTTGAGACGGACGTGAAGCCGGAGGTCAGATTGGCAAAGTAGTGCTTGTTGCTGGGATCGCGCACCAGGTGATAGATGTGCGCGAGGTACCCCAGCATGATATCGTCATGGTGCGGCTCAGTGTGCAGAAAGACGGTTTGCGTTACGGGAGCAAGGCCGCGGTTTATTTTCTGGTTGAGCCGTTCCACAACACCCTGCACGAGTCCTGCGATCGGCTGGCCGGTCTTTGCCAGGAGTTCGACGGCGAACCGGTCCTTGGACGCGTCTTCCTCCCGCAGCGACGTCAGCAGCTTCTCACGCTCCAGGGCGAGGTTGATGAGCACGTCATCGATGTCGGCACCGGTAACAGCGGGCTTGTTCCGGAAGTCCTCGAATCGCCGTTCCACGAGATGGCTGGCCGCGCCCTTGGTGAGGTACATCCTCGCACCTTCGAGGCCTTGCAGGACGGACGCCGGATACTGGGGGCTGCGATTGTGCTGGATGGCCGAAGCCACGATCGGGGCTTTCGCGTCCCCCGCGGCGATGATGATGGCCGTGACCGTGGGATTGTAGGTGATGGTGGCCAGTCCGATGGTGATCACCAACCGGCTGCGCGAGACTTCGATCCCGCCCAGGTCCGTTGCCGCCGCGGCCTGTGTTTCGTAGTTCGTGCCCGTCAGCCGGGTTACCGAATAGACGCTGGAGCCCCGGACGTTGAACGCGATGTGTCCGTCCGGCCCGATCCCTCCGAGAAAGAACCCGATCCCGCCAATTTCATGAATTCTGGCTTCGTACTCCATGCAGAATTCGTCCACACGGTTGATGACTTCTTTCTGCCTCCGCTC
>JADLEA010000154.1 GCA_020846365.1 Bacteroidota bacterium | reverse complement strand
TTGCCGCGGCGATCTGTTCGTGGAGGCCTGTGTTGAGGACCATCTTGATCAGGGAGCCGTTGTCGAGAATCCAGCCCTGTCCGGCCACCAGACTGCTCCAGGCCCCGGCCCAGTCGCCCCCCTGGGGGGAGAACACCGACCCGATAAACACGAAGAGAAGGAAGAACGGGGTAATGTACTTGATGATGAACTTGTAGGGAGATGGCACAACCATATCGGCGCCGCTGGTGATCTCCGCCCAACCTTTCTTGATGCCAAAGACCCAGGAGAAGACGATCGATTCGACGAGTGCAAAGACCACGAGGGCTACCGTACCGGCCCAGTAGTCATATTCCGCGTGCACGCCGTAATTATAGAAGAACACCGTCGGGAGGCCCAGGATCAGGACAACGCTCCCGAATGACCAGGCGGATTTCTGTCTGCTCCACTGGAATTCGTCCCGCATGAAGCCCATCCAGGGCGTACCCATTGCCAGGGAGGAGGTAATCCCGGCAAAGAAGAGGAGGCCGAACCAGAAGACGCCGGCGATGGTGGCCAGAATCGGCCCCCAATTTTCAAAGAGGAAGGGCCTGGTCTGGAACGCCATGCCGAAGCTCGCGTTTTCTTTCACCCAGTCAAGGCCGAGATAGCCGGCGGCGATGGGGATGACGATGGAACTGCCGAGCACAACCTCTACGAACTCGTTCATCCAGCCTGCGCCCATTGCATTGAGCGCGATATCATCCCTGGATTTGACATAGGCCGCAAAGCAGTGTACGGTTCCCATCCCGACGGAGAGCGTGAAGAAGATCTGTCCGGCCGCAGCCAGCCACACCTTCGGGTTCGCAAGCGAATCGTATTGCGGTGTCCAGAGAAAGTTCAGTCCTGCCCAGGCGCTGGCATCGGGGTGCTCGGCGCTTGCGCCGCCGGTGCCGAGGGTGAGCCCGCGGATCGCCAGAAAAACGCCGAAGAGAATGAGGAGAGGCATGCCGATCTTCGCGGTCTTCTCGACCCCCCCGCTGAGTCCGCGTGAAAGAATCCAGGTGTTCAACAGGAGGCAGAGCACGTAGAAGATCGGGGCTTCAAAGGGGATGCCGGTGGTCGTCGTCGAGATGTCGATGTAGTTCAGGAAGAAGTTTGCCACCTCCGACTGTGACATCCCGTCAAACGTCCGGCCGATCGAGTGAATTACGTACGACATCGTCCAGGACTCGATATAGCAGTAGTACGCCGCAACCGCGAGGTTGGTCCATATGCCGAAGACGCCAAAGTACTTCCAGAATTTCTGGCGGGTCATGCTCTCCAGCATGAACGGCGCGGAGTGGTGTCCGAATTTCCCGCCGAACCGTCCCATGGACCACTCGATCCAGAGAAGGGGGATTCCCATGACGAGGAATGAAACCAGGTAGGGGATGATGAACGCCCCGCCGCCGTTATTGATCGCCTGGACCGGAAACCGCAGGAAATTCCCGAGTCCCACAGCGTTGCCCGCCATGGCAAGCACGAGTCCAACGCGCGATCCCCAGGCCTCTTTCTGTATGGACATGGTGTTCCTTTGTTCCAGCTTAGGTTGCAGGATACCCTATACCTCCGGATCGCATGGCGATACGTGAGGTGGCTTATAAAGCATGATGAGAACGGGAATTGCGCTCGGAGTAGCGTAGACGTCCATGCGGGATTACGGTGCCGGGGTTGTGTCCTGCGCCTGGCCCGCTTCCTGAGGGTTCTTCCTTTTCTGCGCCCGATGCTGCAGGTACTTGATGAATATGGGAAGCACGGAAATCGTGATCACGATGAAGATGACATACTCGATATGCCGTTCGATGCCGGGTATCGTGCGACCGAGGAAGTACCCGATGAAGGTCATGCTGACCACCCAGCCGATCCCTCCCGCGATATTGTAGACGGCGAATTTGCGGTATTTCATCTCTGCGATCCCCGCGACCACGGGGGCAAAGGTCCGCGCGAACGGCATGAAACGGGCAACGACAATGGTAATGCCGCCGTACTTCTCGTAGAACTCTCTGGTCTTGATGAGGTGGTCGCGCCGGAACCAGCGGGATTGAGGTCGGTTATACAGGGCGTGGCCTGCTTTGAGCCCTATGTAGTACCCCGTGGCATCGCCGGTAACCGCGGCGATGATCAAAATGACATTGAGGAGAACGATATCCAGTTGCCCGCGTGCCGCGAAGAGCCCCGCAGTCACCAGAAGGGAGTCGCCCGGGAGAAAGAAGCCTATCAGCAACCCGGTTTCGGAGAAGATGATAAGAAACAGGCCAATGTAGCCACCCCAGATGACAATCTCTTCAAGCGTCGGCAGTTGTTCGAGCACGCGTCCTCGGGCTATGATGTATTATGACAAGATACGACGTTTGACGAAAAGACACAACGACAAAGTACCCGGCTTGCGTGTGGACGGGCACCGTCGTATCTTCTCTGACGAGGGCTTCACACCATCCCATCAGGAGCGCCATGTCCTTGCTGCCATCCGAACGCCGGAGCGGCCGTTCGCCGCTGGAACCCCGACACAGTCACTCTCCTGCCATCCCGCACTTCGCATGACGTCCCCCGGTCACACCTCTCTCCTGAGCAGACCCGTGCAATTCGTCAAAGGCGTCGGGCCGAAGAAAGCTGAGGCGCTGGCATCGATCGGAATCGGCACCGTGGGAGATCTTCTCATGACTGTGCCGCGGCGGTACCTGGACCGGACCACCGTCGCGACCATTGCACAGGTGCGGGGCATGGCCGGCGCCCCGGAGCTGGATTCAGACATGGAGATGCGGCGGGAAGTGACCGTGCTCGGAGAGGTTCGTTCCTTCAGGCTCCTTGGCTTTGGCCGGAAGGCACGCTTTGTCCTGATTCTGGGCGACGCTTCCGGTTCTCTGCAGTGCGTCTGGTTCGGAGGCGTCCAGTACTGGAAGTCGCGGTTCAAGGTGGGCGACAAGCTGGCCGTCTCGGGGCAACCCTCGCGTTTCGGCGCGGTCCTCCAGATGGTGCACCCCGACGTGGATTGGATTGAGGTACGCGGAGACGAAGAGCCCGACGGCAGCACGTGGCGCGGGCTGCTTCACGGTGACGGTCTCATTCCCCTCTATTCCAGCACGCAGGAACTGGGCCGCGTAGGCCTGGACAGCGGAGGTATCCGCCGGCTGATCGCTCATGTCATCAGGGAAGTTCCCGACTCGCTCCCGGATCCTTTGCCGGCGGCGGTGCGAAGCAAGCACAAGCTCATTCCCTTCGCGGCCGCGCTTCGCGGGGTCCACTTCTCCGGAAAAGCCGAAGACATCGCCGAGAGTCTGCGCCGGCTCAAGTACCAGGAGCTCTTCGAATTCCAGTTGAAGCTCGCATTGCAGCGCCACCGCGCGAAGCAGGATCCGAAAGGAATCGCCTTCGCGGTGCAGAGCACGCTGGCCCGCCGGTTTGTGGATGGCCTGCCTTTCACGCTCACCCCCTCGCAGATGAAAGTGGTGCGCGAGATTCTGGACGATATGGGATCTCCACATCCGATGCACCGGCTCCTTCAGGGAGACGTGGGGAGCGGCAAAACGGTTGTCGCGCTGATTGCCATGCTCGTGGCCGTGGACAACGGGTACCAGACGGCCTTTGTTGCTCCGACGGAGATCCTCGCGGAGCAGCATTTCCGGACGATGCGCGCATTGCTCGGCGCACTGCCCGTGCATCACCGTCTCCTCGTGGGTGCCCAGCGGTCCGCCGTGCGGAGGGACGTGCTTGAAGAGATCAGGTCCGGCGCGGCACAGATCATCGTCGGCACTCATGCCGTGTTCGAGGAAGAGGTGGTGTTTGCGCGGCTGGGCCTTGCGGTGATCGACGAGCAGCACCGGTTCGGCGTGCTCCAGCGCGCCAAAATCCGGCAAAAAGGGGAGCATCCGGACGTTCTTATCATGACGGCAACTCCCATCCCCCGTACCCTCTCACTGACGCTGTATGGCGACCTGGATGTTTCCGTGATCGATGCCCTGCCTTCGGGGCGCCGGCCCATCCGCACCCTGCTGAAGTTTGAAGAGGAGAAGGAAAGCGTCTACCGGTTTGTTCGAGAGCAGGTCGCCGGCGGGCGCCAGGCGTACTTCGTGTATCCCCTCATTGAGGAATCGGAAGCGCTGGATCTGAAGGCGGCAACGGTGCATCTGGAGCATCTCCAACAGGAAGTCTTCCCGGAGTTGCGCGTCGGACTCCTGCACGGCCGGCTCACCGCGGAAGAAAAGGACACGGTCATGAACCGGTTCCTCGGCCGGTCCCTGGACATCCTGGTGGCCACCACGGTCATCGAGGTGGGGATTGACGTGGCGAACGCGACAGTCATGGTCATCGAGAACGCCGAGCGGTTCGGGCTCTCCCAGCTGCATCAACTGAGGGGCCGGGTGGGGCGGGGGAGCGACCAATCCTACTGCATCCTCATGACACACCGCTGGGTGGCGAAGCGTGCCGGGCGCATCAGGGCGGCGGAGGACGACCAGAAGGCGCTCGAGCAATACAGGGCGGCGGAGCGGCGACTCGCAACCATGGTGCGGACCACCGACGGCTTCGCCATTGCCGAGGCGGATCTTGAACTGCGCGGACCCGGCGACTACTTCGGGACCCGACAGAGCGGCATGCCGGAGTTCCGCGTCGCCAATCCCGTGAGCGATGTCGCTCTCCTCGCATCAGCCCGGGCAGATGCGTTCGCCATCGTCGCCGAAGATCCGACACTCCGACGCGATGAACATCGACTCCTCGCCGACCACCTCCGGTCTCGCTTCGAGAAGGAGATGACGTTGATGCAAACCGGATGAAAAATGCACTTTTTCCTTGACACAGATGCAGAATTGCTTATATTACCCAACAAGATGATTGAGTTACACAGCACGGACTGTTCCTGGTACCTTCTCAGACAACGCTTCCTCCCTCCGCGGTGACGATCGCATTGACGTACAACGTCAAGAGGGACCCCGAATCCTTCCTTCCGACTTCTTCCGATCAGGCATCAGAACCTTCTTCCGACGGAACAGCGTCTCCGCTCGTACCCCACGCTGAACGCAAGCAGGATCTCTACGCCGAATGGGACACGATGGACACCATCAACGCGGTGCGCGATGCGATCGCTGAGCGGTTCAGCGTGTCACTCGTTGAAGCCAACGCAGATGCGTACGAGCGGCTGCGTACGATGCGGCCCACGTTCGTGTTCAACATCGCGGAAGGGCTGCACGGCGTCTCGCGCGAAGCGCAGATCCCCGCAATGCTCGAACTGCTGGAGATTCCGTACCTCGGTTCGGATCCCCTGACGCTGGCGTTGTGTCTGGACAAAGGGCGGACAAAGGAGATTCTCTCGCACCACGGCGTGCGGACGGCACCGTTCGTGACGATCGCTTCGATGGACGAACTGGAAGACGCTCGCGTGCGCTTCCCGCTCATCGTGAAGCCGCTGCATGAAGGATCGAGCAAGGGGATCTACAACTCCTGCGTCGCGCGGAACAGCGAGGAGCTGGAGAAGGAAGTGCGGACGATCCTCGAGACCTACGAGGAGCCTGTGCTCGTCGAGGAGTTTCTACCGGGCCGCGAGTTCACCGTTGCCGTTCTGGGAAACGGAGCATCGCTCACGGTGCTGCCGATCGTCGAGATTTCGTTTGCGGCACTGCCCGAGGGGATGAACCCCATCTATTCGTACGAAGCAAAGTGGGTGTGGGACAAGGCGGACAATCCGTTGGAGATCTTTTCCTGCCCTGCACGCATTCCGGAGTCGCTTGCCGGCGAGATCCGTGAGCTGTGTGAGCGCACGTACAGGGTATTGCGGTGCCGCGACTGGTCCCGCATCGATGTTCGTCTTGACGGCGGCGGGCATCCGCACATTCTGGAGGTGAATCCGTTGCCGGGTATCCTTCCCAGGCCGGAAGACAATTCGTGTTTTCCGAAAGCAGCGCGGGCGGCGGGGATGACGTACGCGCAGTTGATCAACTCAGTGCTGGACATTGCGATGGCGCGCTGCGGTATCGCGGTCAGCGAGGATGAACCAGTTATGGACCGGATACAATAACGGATATCACATGGCAAAAAAATTACGAATTTCTATTCTTTTTAACGAACCAGCCGTAAGCGACGAAAACCTCCAAAAACTCGTCGCTGAAAACGGTCAGGTCAAGAACGATCCGGACGTCCTAATAAAGAGGCTGGCCGCCGAAAGATCGCCCCGTTCGCGAAAACCGCCCCCGACGATCGACCTTTCAGAACTCGGCGTCATCGAAGAAATGGAAGATATCAAGGCCGCCCTCGACTCCCTCGGCTACAAAACCACCATCACCAATGTCAATAGCAATGTGTTCGAGCTGATTGACTTCCTGCGAGAGGAACGCCCCGACATCATCTTCAACCTCGTGGAATGCGTCGAGAATGAATCGCTGCAGGAAATGAATGTTGCCGGACTGTACGACCTCCTGAAGATACCGTACACCGGCGCAGGACCTCTCGCACTCGGGACCGCGCTCAACAAACCCCGCGTGAAAGAGATCCTGACCTATCACGGCATCCGTACGCCGGACTATCAGGTGTTCCGTGCGCAGGACCGGATTGTGCTCAAGGAAGGGCTTGCGTTCCCGCTGATCGTGAAGCCGTCGCACGAAGACGGCAGCGTGGGTATTACCGAGCAGTCCATCGTGTATAACCTCCCCGATCTGCGCAAGCGCGTCCGCTATATCCATGCCGATTTTGAGCAACCCGCACTTGTGGAACAATACATCGCCGGGCGCGAGCTGAACGTGGCCATCCTCGGCTCACTCCGGCCTCAGGTGCTTCCCATCTCGGAGATCGATTTCTCCGGCCTGCCGGCCGACATGCACAAGATCGTGAGCTACGACGCCAAGTGGATGCATGGCACCGCCGCCTACGAAGGCACCCGCGGCGTGTGCCCGGCCAAGCTCACCGCGCGACAGGAGGGGGAGATCAAACGGACGGCGCTGGAATGCTTCCGTCTGATTGGATGCAGGGACTATGCGCGCATCGATTTCCGGCTCACCGCCGAGGGCGTGCCGTACGTGCTGGAAGTGAACCCGAATCCCGATATCTCGGACGATGCGGGTTTCGCGCGGTCGGCCCGGTGCGCAGGCTATTCCTTCCCGGAAGCAATCGGGAAAATCATCGAATCGACGGTCGAGCGATGCCAGTTGACGTCCTGACAGGAACCATCCGGGCGCTGCGCCCCGCAGACCGCGAACCGTTGAAGGGTTTGCTGGAGCGGACCGGTGTCTTCACGGAAGACGAAATCAGCATCGCGCTGGAGCTGATCGACTGCGTCCTGCACAAGCCGGAGCAGAAGGATTACGAAATCGCCGTGTACGACGACGGGAACGGTCCGCTCGGCTACACGTGCATAGGCCCGACCCCCGGCACGGACGGCACGTACGATCTCTATTGGATTGCGGTTGCGCCCGAGGTGCACGGTCGAGGTGTCGGACGTGAACTCGACCTGCACGTCGAATCGACGGTCCGGGACCGTCAGGGCCGACTGATCATCGCGGAGACGTCATCCACTCCCCGCTATGATGCCACCCGGATGTTTTACCAACGCCGTGGCTACGCAGAACTCGCGCGCATCTCGGGCTACTATCGCCCGGGCGACGACCTGGTGGTCTACGGCAAGACTCTTGTCCCACAACAAGGAGCGTGACAGGCACGCATGGAACTCTGGCAAGAAATGCTTCGGCAAAGTGTCGATAGCTCCAAGGATCTGGTAGAGCGTTTTGGCTTCAACAAAGAACTCTCCGAGAAACTCAACCACCTCTTCCACATCCGGATCAACCCGTACTACCTCAGCCTGATCCGGTATCCGGGAGATCCCATCTGGCTACAGTGCATCCCCGATGCCAAGGAGCTGGACGAAGACGGTCTCCCCGAGGATCCGCTTGCCGAAGATGCGCACAGTCCCGTGCCGAGCATTGTGCACCGGTATCCCGATCGGGTGCTCTTTCTGACGACGAGCCAGTGCTCGATGTACTGCCGTTTCTGCACGCGGAAGCGAAAGGTCGGCGATTCGACCAAAATCAACATGAAGTACATCCAGGACGGCATCAACTATATCGCGGCCCATCCTGAAGTCCGGGATGTGATCATGTCGGGCGGCGATCCGCTCATGCTCACCGACTTCATGCTGGAGAGGATTGTCTCGGGTCTGCGGGCCATCCCGCATGTCGAGATCATACGGCTGGGCACGAAAATGCCCTGCGTGCTCCCCCAGCGCATCACCCCCAAGCTGGTGAAGATGCTGAAGAAGTACCATCCCGTATTCATCAACACGCATTTCAATCATCCCTGGGAATGCACGCTGGAGGCCAAGCGGGCCTGCGAGCTGATCGCCGACGCCGGCATCCCGCTGGGAAACCAGGCCGTTCTCATGAAGGGCGTCAACGACGACCCGGATGTCATGCTGGAACTGATGCGCAAACTGCTCGCGATGCGCGTGCGGCCGTATTACCTCTACCAGGCGGACATTACCAAGGGTGCGAATCACTTCCGCACGCCCGTCAGTGTCGGACTTGACATCATGGACAAGCTCCGCGGACACACCTCCGGCCTGGCCATTCCGCACTTCGTCATCGACGCGCCCGGCGGCGGCGGCAAGATTCCTCTGCTCCCGCAGTATGTTCTGGGCAGGAATGGAAACCAGATTATTCTGCGGAACTACAAGTACGATATCTATACGTATCCCGACGTCGAGGAAGATCCGAAGATCCCCACGCCGACGGTCGAGCGCCGGTACACGCGCAAAAAGAAGCGTCCGGCCCCCGCATACGCACCCGATGAGGCGAGGGTCTGATCTGAATCCCCCGCCAGGGGAAAGAACACAAACGGTCCGTTTCTGTGACTTCCGCCGGGTGGCGCACGCGCCCCCGGCGGTCTGTGTTTTCACGGCAACTTGCCGGACGCCGCCTGTTGGATCACCACCTGTCGATTGTCGGCGTGGCTTCCGGGCCGACATCCCTCTTGCATGCCGTGTCAAGTTGCCGCCTCCCGCCAGTTGCCTCCAGAAAGGCCTTTCCGTACATTAGCTCCATGCGCATTCCCGATTCGACCATTGATGACATCCGCAATGCGACCGACATCGTCGACGTGATCGGCGCCTACGTGCGGATGAAGAAGCGCGGCAAGAACTTCATAGGCCTTTGCCCGTTCCACCAGGAAAAGACCCCCTCCTTCACCGTCAGTGCCGAGAAGCAGATGTTCCACTGCTTCGGTTGCGGCGTGGGGGGCAATGTCTTCACGTTCCTCATGGAACACGACAAGCTCTCCTTCATCGAGGCGGTCCGCATGCTGGCCGAGCGGGCGGGCATCCGGCTTCCTGAAGAGGGAAGGGATGACCGGGAGGAGATTACCGAGCAGGAAAAACTCCTCGCCCTCTGCCGGGCCGCTGCCATACGATTTCATGACAACCTGATGACCAGCGTGGAAGGAGCTCTCGCGCTGGAGTATTTCCGCCACCGCGGACTCACCGACGCCACCATCGCCTCGTTCGGACTGGGGTATGCCATGAACTCCTGGGACGACTTCTTCTCCTTTGCCCGGCGCGAGGGGTTCGACCCGGCATTGCTGGAAAAAGGGGGGCTCGTCGTGCGCCGGGAGGATGGATCGGGGTATTACGACCGCTTCCGGGGAAGAGCGATGTTCCCCATCACTTCGCCGGCCGGACGCACGATCGCTTTCGGTGCCCGGAAAGTCCGCGAAGATGACCAGCTTGCTAAGTACATCAATTCACCGGAAACCCCCATCTACAACAAGAGCCGGGTGCTTTACGGGCTCTCCCATGCAAAGGATGCCATACGCGACAAGGAGTATGCGCTTTTGGTGGAAGGGTACATGGACCTGATCACGCTTCACCAGGCGGGTTTCCAGAATGTGGTGGCCTCCAGCGGCACAGCCCTTACCACAGAGCAGATCCAGCTGCTGGGGCGGTACACGAAACGGATCACGCTTGTGTACGATGCTGATTCCGCCGGTTCCAAAGCCACGTTGCGCGGCGGCGACCTGATTCTGGAGCAGGACATCGATGTTCGCGTCGCCCCGCTCCCTGCCGGGGAGGATCCTGACTCCCTCATCCGGAAGCAGGGGGCGAAGGCGTTTCAGGAGAAGCTGGACGCGGCGACTTCATTCCTGGAATTCCGGGCGGCACAGTTGCAGGCTTCGGGCGCATTCTCCACGCCCGAGGGAAAGGCGCAGGCAATCCGAGCCCTTGTGGAAACCGTCGGACGGATGCGCGACGAGCTGAAGCGGACCTTCTTCATCAAGCGCCTGGCGGAGCAGTACGACGTCTACGAAAGCGTCCTCTTTCGCGAATTGGAGGGTGTCCTCGGAAGACAACAGACTGCCGCAAGAGCCGAGCGGAGCACCCCACGGCCGGCGGCCGCGGAGTCCCAGCGTCAGCCACTTCCCACGGGCCAACCGCAGGGTATCCCGCCCGCCGAACGGGATCTTCTGAAGCTCATGCTCGAACATGGGAGTGCTATGGTGAGATACGTCCGGGGCGAGATCGATCCCGTGTTGTTCACATCGCCCACGGCGCGTGCGATACTGGATGTCATGCTGCGTCACGACGAGGCGGGGGAATACTGGGACGCCGGCATGATCGTGGACGATCTGGACGACGCGACGCTCAAACGGATTGTCACGGAACTGATGATCTCGCGCTATGAGATCAGCAGGGGATGGCAGGAAATGGGATCGGAGCCGGCCCAGCCGGATCCGCGCATCATGGCAGACGATTGCATTGCAAAGATGCAGCTTCGCTCGCTGGACGAACGGATTGCAGAAACCTACCGTTTGATGAGAGATTCGGAGCTCCGGGGAGAGGACATCACCGGATTCAAGCAGGAAATCCTCCGTATGCAGAGAGCCAGGAAGGAAGTCCTGAGCCGTTGATATTCAGCCGGATCAGGGGTATATTATGTTCTGACGCATCCGGAGCACGTTCCTGTTGAACGATCCTCAAAGAATCCTCATAGTTCGTACCGACCGGCTCGGTGATGTCATTCTTACCCTCCCGATGCTCGCCCTCCTGCGATCGCGCTATCCCTCAGCCCTCCTGGGGATGATGGTGGGTTCCTATGCAGGCGAAATCGTGCGCGGGCACCCACACGTGAATGTATTTATCTGGTATGATCGTCTCGGCATTCCGCGCCCGGGCAACGAGCTTCTGCGGGAAATCCGCAGCCATGCCTTCGACACCGTGGTGGTCGTTCATCCGACACCGCGTCTCGCATGGCTCATGTTCCGGGCCGGCATCCCGGTTCGAGTGGGCACGGGATACAGGTTCTACTCGTCCTTGTTCACGCACAGGGTGTACGAGCACCGGAAAGATGCCCGTTTGCACGAGCTTGAGTACAACGTGCGGCTTCTCAAGGTGCTGGACCCCGCATTCACAGAGGAGGGGCTGGATCCTGAGTACGGGATCGTTCCTGATCCGACGGCGATCGGAAGCATTGAAGCCCGGTTGGCCGGGTTCGGGGTAGGGACGGGGGAACAGATCATTGTCATCCATCCGGGAAGCGGAGGGTCTGCGCGTGACTGGCCCCCCGAACGGTTTGCGTTGTTGGGCGGTCGTCTCTCTCATCGGGCGGGATTCCGCATTGCGGTGACCGGAGGGAAGGGAGAAGAGCCGGTCGTGCAGGACGTGGCCGCAGGTATTGGAGGCGAAGCCCTTGCGTTTCCCGGCACGCTGAGCTTGCCTGAGTTGACCGCCCTCCTGGCCCGCGCGTCCCTGGTAGTGGCGAACTCGACGGGGCCATTGCATCTCGGCGCCGCGCTCGGAGTCCCTGTGGTGGGGATCTACCCTCAGCTCACCCCCATGAGTCCGCGCCGCTGGGGGCCTTATACCTCCCTGAAGCGGGTGCTTGTGCCGGATGCCCCGGCGGATTGCAGGGAGTGCAGAAAAGGCGGGCGGTGTGGGTGCATTGAGAAGATATCGGTAGACCAGGTTTTTGAGGCGACACAGGATATTCTCCAACAGTCATCAGGCCAGGGAAGGCGGAGAACAGCACATGCATAAGCTCCGGGGATCAGAGACGGCGTCGTGTCCGTGGCTACGCCGGCTGCTTCTGGTTATCATCCTTTCTATTGGATTTCTCCTGCAGGGGATGGAGGCCCAACAGACAAAGCGCAAGACGGCCGGCAAGTCCGCCAGCGCGCAAGCTGCGGCCGCGAGAGCGGACAGCGTCAAAAGGGCGCGCGTTGCAGACTCGCTTCGCGCCGTCGAGAGAGCGGCGTTTGTCGCCGATTCGGTGAGGATGGCGGATTCCGTTGCCCGGCATGAGGCGGCAGTGCGCGCGTCAGCCCTGCGGACCGTCCGGAATGAGGCGTATGGCGTGGGCGAACGGTTGGTCTTCGATGTGAACTATGGATTCATCACGGCCGGGGAGGCCGTCCTGGCCATTTCCCGGTACGATTCGATTGCCGGACGGAAGTGCTTTCGGGTGGATTTCACCGTCAACTCTCTCCCGAGTTTCTCGTGGATCTACAAGGTGGAGGACCGCTACGTCACGTTCATTGATGTCGAGGCGATCGCTCCCTGGCGGTTCGAACAGCATATCCGGGAGGGATCCTATTCGAGGGACTTCGTCGCAGACTTCGACCATCGGAAATTGATCGCCAGGACCACGGAGGGTGAACATCCCATTCCGAAATACGTGCATGATATCCTCTCCGCCTTCTACTTCGCCCGGACGGTGGACTATACCGGCATGAAGACGGGGGACACCCTTTTGCTGCACAACTTCTACAAGGACAAGAGCTACGAGCTCGTCGTTAAAGTCCTTGGGCGCCAGGAGCTGGAGGTAGCGGCGGGAACGTTCCGGACCATTGTGGTGGAGCCCCTGGTGAAAGAGGGAGGGCTTTTCAAGAGCGAAGGGCGCATTGTAATCTGGCTAACCGATGATGAGCGGAAGGTTCCCATCCGGGTGAACACAAAAGTGATCATCGGTTCCATTGACACCGAACTCAGGGAGTATTCGGGCCTTGTCGGTCCGCTGCGTTCGCGGATCCGTTGACGACGTTTCACACAGGAGACACCATGCCACGACATCCACGCGCCGATCTTACGCGGGTGAAGACGATTTCGATCAAATCCAGGAAGAGCAAAGTCACTCCAAAGCAATTTGCGGCTCCCTTTCGCGCAGAGAAAGACTCTTTTGCCGGTTTTGTCAGGGGTCTGCCGGACATCCTGGTTGCGAGAGACGTGAAGCTCCTCGTCGAAGATATCACGCGTTGTGCGCGAAAGCGCAAGCCGGTGCTGGTCATGCTCGGCGCGCACGTCATCAAGGTAGGCCTGGCCCCCGTGCTGATCGACCTGATGCGCCGACAGGTTATCACGGCGGTGGCGATGAACAGTGCTGCTGCGATTCATGATGTGGAAACCGCCCTCTGGGGAAAGACATCGGAGGATGTTGCGGCGAACATGCTGGACGGCAGGTTTGGCATGGCGAGAGAGACGGGGGAGTTCATCAACGGCACGCTTCTGGAGGCCAGCCGAAAAACGGATCAGGGATACGGTGAAGCCCTCGGGGCTGCACTCAACGCTGCGAAGGCAAAGAACAGGAAGGTGAGCGTTTTGGCAACTGCGCACGCGCTGGGCATCCCGGCGACGGTGCACGCGGCGATAGGGACCGATATCATTCACCAGCAGCCGAGCATGGACGGGGGAGTGACGGGTGAGATGTCCTTCCGTGATTTCCGTACGCTCTGCTCCGTTTGCGGCCGTTTCACCGGCGACGGCGTAGTCCTGAACATCGGCAGCGCGGTCATACTGCCGGAAGTCTTCCTCAAGGCGCTCACGGTCGCCCGCAACCTGGGTGCAAAGGCGCGCGGGTTCACCACTGCTGTGATGGACAAAAACTCCCACTACCGGCCGACCATGAACGTGCAGCTGCGTCCGACGCAGGACGGCGGTAAGGGCCTCTATATCATCGGCCACCATGAGATCATGGTCCCGTTGCTCGGCGCGATGATCGTGTCAAGGATGCGCCATGGCTGATCTTCCCCCGACGCCTGCTCCTCCTGGCCCGGAGCCGGTCAAACCTCTCCCGTTCTTTCGGCGCTTGCATGCGGTGCCGTTCGTCCTGGCCGCTCTTGCGATCGTCTTCTTCCTGGACCAGATCGTCGCCGGGGGCGTGACCCTTTTGCTAGCCGGGGGGTCGATCACCGCGAACACCATCCAGTGGGTCCGGTGGTCGACGCTCATCGGACAGTTGCTCTTCCTCCTCGCTCCCACCCTGGTGCTGACACACCTCAGGTACGGAAGGATTCTCCAGCCGCTGAGACTCCGGTGGCCTACAGTGCCGCAAGTTGTCGTTGTGCTGGTGGGGGTCTTCGCGCTTCAACAGGTGTTGCAAGGATACATGCTGCTTCAGGAGGCCATCCCGCTGCCTTCCGGGCTGCAACGATGGGTCGACATGATCAAGGACATGTTCGAAGCCACCTATCGTGTGCTCGTGACTGCCCGGACTCCGCTCGAGCTGGTTCTGGTGATCTGCACTGTCGCCGTCGTTCCGGCTATCTCGGAGGAGTTGCTGTTCCGGGGACTGGTGCAACGGGACCTGGAATCAGTTGTTAGCGGCAGGACCAGTGCGATCCTCGCCGGGGTGATCTTCGGGCTGTACCATCTGAACCCATTCAGCCTGGTCCCGCTCATCACGCTCGGCGTCGCCTTCGGCCTCATCGTATACCGATCCGGCAACATAACACTTGCCATGGCGGCGCATTTTCTGAACAATTTCCTCGCGAGCATTGCGCTGTATCTCAACATGAATGAGGATTTCCTTCTTACTGCGCCGGACGGCGGCGAAACGGTGGCTGCCGCCGTGTTGAACACGATCGTGTTCGGAATGGTATTTGTCGGCGCAATGTACTACTTTGTGCGCATCACCAGACCTTCTCAACAGGCATAAACCCATTCGGATATGGCGTTTAGCAATCTCACAACCAGAGTGCTTGTCGCGCTGGTGGGCATACCCGCCATCGTGGCTGCTACGCTCCTCGGAGGATATGTCTTCTTTGCGCTGGTTCTCATCTTCGCGCAGTTGGCTCTCCGGGAGTTCTATGCTCTGGCTCAGGCGAAAGGAGATTCTCCTCAGACGGTATTCGGGTATGTGGCGGGAGCGCTCATGCTCTCTGTGTTCCTGTACGATCGCCTGCATATTGTCATCCTCTCGGCGTTTGCCGACCGTGGGATATCGGTACCATTTCCGACCATGGCGCAGGAATTCCTGATCCTGTTGCTTTCGTTTATTCCGCTTGTGATGATAGGGGAGCTTTTCCGGGGCAAAGAGCAACCCCTCCACAATATCTCCGTAACGGTCATGGGTGTGATGTACGTGGCGTTCTTCTTCGGCACTCTCATAGGCCTCCGGGAGCTGTTTGTCCCGGCTGATTTTCCTGTTTACGCTCACTTTCCGGTCGTCGGGGCCGCAGTGCCGGAAGAGACCGCATCCACGATCTACCGATGGGGGGGGTGGACGGTGCTGACCTTCTTCATTGCAGTATGGGTGTGTGACTCCGCCGCGTATTTTGCCGGGAGGGCGTTCGGACGCCACAAGCTGTTTCCGCGCGTCAGCCCCAACAAGACCTGGGAAGGAGCATTGGCTGGGTTCGCAGGAGCAATCACATCTTTTGTTGTTATGAAGACCATTGCGCTGCCCTACCTGACGGTCATGGAGAGCCTCATCTGTGGGGCACTGGTAGGTATCTTCGGTCAGCTCGGCGATCTCGCAGAATCATTGCTCAAACGGGACGCGGGAGTCAAGGACTCGTCATCCGTTATCCCGGGACATGGGGGGATGCTGGACCGCTTTGACAGCATTGCGATGGCGTCACCGGTGCTCTTTCTTTACCTCGATTTCATCGTGTTCTGAAGGGTTGATAATGGGACAGCGCGTTAAGGTGGGAGGCAGGGGCAAACCCAGGGTGCATGTGATAACCATGGGCTGTGCAAAGAACACGGTGGATTCCGAAAAGCTGCTGGCGCAATTGCGAGTCAACCGGATACCGATCGCGGAGTCCATAGATCATGCCGATGTCGCGGTGATCAATACCTGCGGCTTCATCGATGCGGCCAAAGAAGAATCGATAGACATGATCATCGCTAACGTCCGCAGGAAAGGGAAAGGACGGCTCCGCAAAGTGCTGGCCATGGGGTGCCTCACGGAACGCTATCGCGTGGACCTGGAACGCGATATTCCGGAAGTCGACCGCTTTTTTGGTACGCACCAGCTGGCGGATGTCATCGAGGAGCTGGGGGGGCATTTGCGGAAAGAACTCCTCGGAGAGCGGTACCTGACTACCCCTTCCCACACGGCCTACCTCAAGATTTCAGAGGGATGCGACCATCCCTGCTCATTTTGCGCCATTCCGCAGATGCGGGGGGCGCATGTCAGCCGTCCGATGAAGGAAATTCTGGATGAGGCGCGTATATTAGGTGAGAGGGGGGTGAAGGAACTCATTGTCATCGGACAGGATACGACGTTCTATGGATGGGATCGGTGGGGCGAACGGCGGCTGGCCCGGCTCCTCGAACAACTGGCTTCGGTGAAGGGGATCGAATGGGTCCGGCTCATGTACGCCTATCCGGCTCATTTCCCCATGGATGTGCTGAATGTCATGGCCGGTTCTGATCGTATCTGCAAGTACATCGATATGCCGGTGCAGCACGCCTCCGACGCCGTGCTCAAGTCGATGCGGCGGGGGATGACCGCCAGAGCGCTGCGGGAGCTGATAGAGAAGATCAGGAAACGGATCCCCCACATCGCCCTTCGCTCGACGCTTATCGTGGGCTATCCCACGGAAGGGGAGCGGGAATTCGAAGAGCTTCTCTCCTTCGTGCGGGAAACGCGATTCGAACGCCTGGGCGTCTTCACGTATTCTCAAGAAGAAGGAACCTCAGCCCATCCGCTGGGAGATCCTGTGCCGGCCGACGAGAAGGAACGAAGAAGGGGAGCGGTGATGGAAGCCCAGCGGGAGATCTCGGAGGCCAGGAATGAGGCGCTCATCGGATCCACCCTTCGCGTGCTCATCGACCGCGAAGAAGAGGGGATGCTGTACGGGCGGACCGAAATGGATGCGCCGGAGATAGACAATGAAGTAGTCTTGCCTGCCGACCCGGCCATCGCCGTGGGGAGCTTTTGTACCGTCGGTATTGTTGATGCATATGAGTATGACCTTATCGGAAGGGGTATTTCATGACAACCATCGGGCAATCACCGAATGGTCTTTGGCGGGTTTTGTGTGTGGCGACGTGCCTTTGGACTGCAGGCGCAATTGCACAAGTGGAGGTGAGCGGGGTCACTCCCGACCCCACGGATCAGTCCTTTTTCATCGACGCCGTCAGTTTCGCCGCGAGAGATGGCAAGGGGAGCCGCATTGACGTCTTCGCACAGGTCGGCTACGACTTTCTGACATTTGTGAAGGAGAATGACGCGTACAACGCCTCCTATGAAATGACCGTCACGATACTCGACTCATCCGGGACCCTGGTCGGAGAGAAACTCTGGACGGAAGACATCAAAGGCATCCCCTTTGAACGGTCCGTTTCTCCCAGCGCGGTGAGCGTGACGCAGAGGGTCTTCTCCGTCCCCGCGGGACAGTATGTCGTGAAAGTCGTGATGAGGGACAAAGAAAGCAGAGTCTCGCGCCAGATAACGCGACAGCTCCTCGTGTCCAACTATGCCGCATCCGACTTCACGATGAGCGACATCATGTTGCTGAGTCACGTTGTGACACAAGGTGGCCGGCGATCCATTACGCCCAGCGTTTCCCCCAATATCGGCCTGCTTCCCGACTCCTTCTTCATGTACATCGAGGTGTACAACGAGCGCAAGCTGGACTCGGTGTCGATTGTAAGCTCCATTCTGGACAAGAAGGGAGATAAGGCATTGGCCGCCGACACGCTGGTAGTCCTTAAGCCCGGCCGCAACGAGCTCATCTTGCAGGTCGCACACGGAAACCTCCCGATAGGAGACTACCGGTTGTTCGTGCGCGCGCGCGATATCCATGCAACGGACGAGGAACAGTCGCTGGCCACCACCAATCGCAACGTCGTGGTGCGCTGGCAGGGGCTTCCACGTTCGATCAAGGACCTGGACCTGGCTATCGAACAGCTGCGTTACATTGCCAAGGACAACGAATTCTCCGTGCTCAAGGAAGCAACAACGGCAGATGACAAGCAGGCGAGGTTCGTCGAGTTCTGGAAGAAACGGGATCCCAACCCCAACACGCCGCGCAACGAGAAGATGGAGGACTACTACGCCCGCGTGGAATATGCGAACAAGCATTTCAGTCACTACATCGACGGATGGCGTACGGATATGGGGATGATTTACATCATCTTTGGTGCGCCGAACAACGTGGACCGTCATCCGTTCGAGGTGGACTCCAAGCCGTACGAAATCTGGGCGTACTACGAACTCAATTACAGCATCATCTTCGTGGATGAAACAGGGTTTGGCGACTACCGGCTTCAGACGCCGATCTGGGAAATCTGGCAGCGGCTGCGCAACTAGGGAGGCGCCCCGCAGGATTCTGCCTGCGTGCGTCACCGGTTTCCTCCTCATTGTCGCCGCGGCCGGTGCCGCTCCGTCGCAGCCGTCAGGCCAGGGACAGGCAATCCCCGCGCCGCGTGTCGGATCGCTTCACTTCGACGGCCGTACGGCCTTTTCCGCTCAGGAGATTTCCGGGTGGATCGCTACTCGTGAAAAAGACCCTTTCTCCGCAGAACGGATCCGGCAGGATCTTCTCACCATCGTCGAGCGGTACCGGGCCGCAGGATACTATGCGGCCTCCGCACATCTGGGACCCCTGCTCTTTTCCGAAGACTCGAGCACGGTAGATCTCACCGTGGAGATCGCTGAGGGGAAGCAGACCGTGCTTGCCGCCATTCACCTCGAGGGAGCTCGATCACTCTCGACCGCGGAATTTGCCCGCATGTTGGAGAGCAGGACCGGTGACCCGCTGGATGTCGCCGTTCTGGAGAGTGATCTGGCTGCCTTGCTGGATCGCTATGACAGAGGCGGGTTCCCCCTCGCGGATTGCAGGATCGACAGCATCACCATTCGTCCTGCGGAGTCAGTCGACTCGGCATATGTTCATGTGCGGGTAACGGAAGGCCCCCGGGTATTGATTGACGAGCTGCGTGTTGAGGGGAACAAGGAGACCCGGACGGGGGTGATCCTCCGCGAGGCCCGCCTCCAACCCGGAGAACCATACCATCCTGCCCGCGTCTCCGCCATCCGGCAGCGCCTGATACGTCTCAATATCTTCTCGCAAGTCTCCGAACCCGCGCTGTATATGAGGGACGATCACGGCGGGTTGCTCATCCGCGTACAGGAAGGATCCACCAATACATTTGACGGCGTGATCGGGTACGCTCCGGAAAGCCAGCCCGGAGAGGGAGGGTACGTCACCGGACTGGTCAGTATCTCCAGGCGCAATCTCTTTGGCACCGGCCGGAAGATGAATCTCCGCTGGCAGAAAGAGGACCGCAACACGCAGGACCTCGCCGTCGCCTACCTCGAGCCCTGGCTGTTCGACCTGCCGGTGAATGCGGGCGGTGAGTTTCTGCAGCGCCGACAGGACACGACGTTCGTCCGCCAGGCGGGACGGATACGCGGGGAGCTTATGATCTCGGAAGAGTTTTCCGTCAGCGTGGTGGGAGGATCCGAAAGCGTCATCCCGTCCTCCGACACTCTCACGACGAGGATTCCTCGCAGCTCCACGCTCACCATCGGGGGGGAGGCGTTGTACGATACCCGCGACGATCTTTACACACCGACGGGGGGCGCGCGGTACAGGGCCGACTATCACTACGGAAGGAAGCGAATGAGCGGATCGACGGTTGAAGGGACCGCCAACATTTCCATACAGCGCTTCGGAATCGACCTGGAGTTCTATGTTGCGCCGTTCACGCAACAGGTGATCGCGCTCGGGCTCCACGGGCGTCAGGTCCAGGGGGGAGACGTGGATGAGAGCGAGATGTTCAGATTCGGCGGCGCGAACACGCTGCGCGGCTACAGGGAGAATCAGTTCCTTGGCTCACGAGTGGCGTGGACGAATACCGAGTACCGGATAATCGTCGGCCGGCGCTCCTTTCTCTACGGCTTCTTTGATACGGGATACTACAGTCGGCCGGGAGATGTGACCCGGGCTCTCGCCGGGACAGAAGCTTTCCATTACGGCTATGGCGTGGGTATGCGATTCGACACACCGCTGGGAAATCTCGGCGTAAGCTTTGCGCTCGGGAAAGGAGATTCCTTTGCGCAGGGGAAAGTCCACTTTGGGATCATCAATGAGTTCTAGACCTGCCAGAGACTCCGGTCCGGGATTGGCCTACGAGAACGCCCTCTGGGAAAGGGGCATCTCACTCGTGGCTGGAGTCGACGAGGCGGGGAGAGGCCCGCTTGCAGGACCGGTCGTGGCTGCGGCAGTTATCTTCCCTCCCGGCGTCACGATTCCCGGCGTGGACGATTCAAAGAAACTCACCTCATCCCAAAGGGAAGCCCTCTTCGACGAGATCCATGCCCGGGCCCTGGCGGCGGGGGTGGGCGTCGTCGAACACGATGAGATCGACAGCATCAACATCCTGCAGGCGACGTACCGGGCAATGTGTGCTGCACTTGCCACCCTCGCCGTAAAACCAGAGCATGTCCTGGTGGACGGAAACCGTTTCTGCGGAACCGGGATCCCCTTCACTGCGATTGTCGACGGCGATGCACAATGTCACGCGATAGCAGCGGCGTCGATCATCGCAAAGGTGACTCGTGACCGGATCATGTGTGCATACGACAGGATGTTTCCGGGGTATGGATTTGCCGGGCACAAAGGGTATGGCACGGCCGCGCATCGGGAGGCCCTTGTCCGGCTCGGCCCCTGTCCGATTCACCGCCTCACGTTCCTCAAGAATATCGCTGCGCGTGTCGGGGAGGCGACGGGGGCTGTCCCTCGCACATCGGCAGGCGGGGCCGCGCGTTGAGCGATCTGGGTGGATACGGAGAATCGCTCGCCCGAAAGCACCTTGAAGAAGAGGGACTCCGGATCCTGGAAACGAATTACCGCTTTCACCATGGAGAGATTGACATCGTCGCTGAGGAAGGGGAAGTGCTGGTGTTCTGCGAAGTGAAGACGAGGATCAGCGGCCAGTTCGGTCCACCCGAATGCGCGCTCTCCGAACAGAAGCAACGTCAACTCAGGCGGTTGGCTCTGGCATACCTGACGGTACACCGCATCCACGACAGGGTATGCAGGTTTGACGTTGTTGCCATCCGCATGGAGGGTGGGCATCCCGAGATCAACTACATCCGGGACGCATTCCGCTGAAGGGAATCCTTCAGCGAACATCCTGTGCGGGTCTCACGCGGGACTGCGATCACTATTGCGACATTCGTACGCCCTCACAACCACAGCCCGAACCCTGCGTGCCCTCACACCACTGTAGCGATGCCCCTATGCCGTCGTGACCGCTGCGGGGGCTTCCTTTTGCCGTAGCCGCTTGTACACTTCGAATGCGATCACTATCCCCAGGAGCATGAGGATCACGGCAATCGCACCCAGGGCCACATTTCCCTGGGGGATGTACTGCCAGAAAAGCTGATAAAACAGCGCGCCTTCGGTAGTGAGCAGCATGAATATCCCGGGAATGAGGGTGAACGCTGTGCGGCGTTTGAAGCCGAACACGTAGGCGGTCACTACCAGCAGGGAGAGGGCCGCGATAAGCTGGTTTGCCGCGCCGAAGGCCGGCCAGAGCGTCTCACCGCTGTGGCCGAGGGTCAGCAGGTAAGCGACAACAAGTCCTGCAGCAGAGGCCGTATAGCGGTTCGCCAGGAATGAGACCTTCTGGCCGATGGTCTCCGTCACGATGAAGCGCGTCAACCGGGTGCAGGTGTCAAGCGTTGTGAGGATGAAGGCGTTCAGCATAAGCACGCCGAAAGCGGTGCCGTACACAAGCGGAATCCCGATGCTCTCCATTACACGTCCCATAGCCGTGCCGAAGGTGATGTTCGGACCCTTTTCCGCAAGAAGCGTCTGAAAGACAAACCCGGAGAGATCCGTGGTCGGGGGGATAGCCCAGAACAAGACGCTGGCCATGAGGAGGATAACGACCGTGGCAAGCGCGCCTTCCGTGAGCATTCCGCCGAACGCCACTTTTCGCCCATCGCTTTCCTTGCGCAGCTGCTTCGCAGAAGTCCCGCTGGAGACCACCGAGTGAAAACCTGAAACTGCCCCACAGGCAACGGTGATGAACAGGATGGGCCAGAGCGGTCCCTTAGCGCTGTCGAATGTGACAAACGCCGGGCCGTTGATGTCGGGATGCAGGATGAGCAGAGAAACAAATGCCAGGCCGAGCCCGACGATCAGAATATACATCGACAGATAGTCGCGCGGCTGCAACAGGATCCACACGGGGAGCGTTGCCGCAATGAAGCAGTAGATCAGCGAAAACACCAGCCAGAATTCGTACGTCGCCGGGATGGGAACCATGTCGCCGAGGATGATGAGTCCGATCATGATCAGGAGTGCAATGACTGTCCCGACCCAGATGTTCAAGCCCTTTCGATAGACTGCAAGCCCGAAACCGGCCGCGAGCAGCATGAGTCCCAGTGTCGGAATGACGATCTCGGGTTGTTGGGCCAGAGTCTGGGCAGTAAACACCGCGAACACGGCAATGACGAGGACCAGTGCAAGCCAAAGGAACGCGGAGAATATCCATCGCGCCGTGCTGGAGACATGTTTCTCGGCGAGGTCGGCGATGGAGACGCCCTTGTGCCTCACGGAGGCCATGAGGGATGTGTAGTCATGGACCGCCCCGATGAACACGGACCCCAGGAGCACCCACAGCAGCGCGGGAAGCCAGCCGAAGAGCGAATAGGCCAGCATCGGCCCCACAATCGGTCCAGCCCCGGCAATCGAGGAAAAGTGGTGCCCAAAAAGAATGGTCGGGTGGGTCGGCACGTAATCAATGTTATCCTTCAGCGTGTGAGCCGGGGTAGTGTGATCGTCCGACGGCCGGACAACATGTTTGTCAATAACGTTTCCGTACCAGCGGTACATGAAGGCGAACCAGAGAGCGCCGAGGATACCGATGAGAGCTGCATTCAGCATTTGGGAATCTCCGTTGCGTTTCGGTGTGAGAGCTCGCGCACTGTTCTGCAGGAGCGTCTATTCAAACTACCCATTTTTTTCCCGTAGAGCAACCGGCGGCGTTTCATATGCGGCTACGGATTGACCACATTCCGGGGATGGCCTTCCAGAAAGCCCCGCACGTTCTCGACGACTTCGTCCAGCAGCCGTCGTCGCGCGTCTGTGCTGGCCCAGGCGAAGTGCGGGGTGACATAGCAGTTCGGCGTGGACAGCAGGGGATGACCGGATGGGGGCGGTTCCTTGTCCATGACATCCAATCCCGCTCCGGCGAGTGTGCCGCGCTGCAAGGCCTCGAGGAGTGCGGTTTCATCGACGACCGCGCCGCGGCTTGTGTTGATGAGGAAGGCAGTGGGTTTCATTAACCCGAGGCGCTCCTTATTTACAAGCCGGTGAGTCTCCGGTGTCAGAGGGCAGTGGAGCGTGAGGACGTCGCTCTTCGAGAACACTTCTTCGAGCGTGACCGACCGGACGAAGGGAGGCAGAGAAGGAGAGGGAGAGCGGTCGTAGGCAATGACGTCCATCCCGAAGGCGTGTGCCACGTGTGCAACTGCGGTGCCAATCCTGCCCAGGCCCACAATCCCCATCGTCTTCCCACTCAGTTCAAGGAGTGGGAAATCCCAGAAGGAAAAATCGACGGAGGCCGACCAGCGTCCCGTTCGCACCGCGTCCGTGTGATGGGCCATTCTGTGGGTAAGGTTTAGGAGGTGCGCGAATACGACCTGAACCACGGACATCGTCCCGTAGCTCGGGACGTTCGTGACCGGGAGTCCCCGCTCGCGCGCGGCTGCAGAA
>JADLEA010000153.1 GCA_020846365.1 Bacteroidota bacterium | reverse complement strand
TCCATCACCGATCGCGCCTACCTCCTGTTCGAGGGTCAAATCCTGAAAGCAGGGACAGCGGAGCTTCTCGCCACCGATCCCGAGGCCCGGAAGCTCTACCTTGGAGAGAAATTCAAGCTGGATCGCTACGACTGAAAGCGGTTACTTCTTTTCCGTCCCGCCCGCATCGGGCTTTGCCGGCGCATCCGGCTTCTTGGTCGCCGCCGGCTTGGCCGGCTTCTTGTGGTCCTGTTTCTTGTAGTCGGTCAGATAAAACCCCGACCCCTTGAAGATCAATCCCGCCCCGCTTCCCATGATCCGGGCGAGATTCTCTGTGTGACACGATGGACAATGTGTCAGTGGAGCATCAGTCATGGACTGCAGCTCTTCCAGTTCGTGGCCGCACTGCTTGCATTGATATTGATACGTGGGCATGAACCCTCCTCGTTTCGAAACCGTCTATCTGCCGGCCTTGAACTTCGCCCGGAGTTTGCGCCTGACAATCGGCGGCACAAAATCCGACACGTCGCCTCCCAGCCGGGCGATCTCGCGGACAATGGTCGAATTCAGATAGCTGTACTGTTCTCTGGGGACCAGAAAGATCGTTTCCAGCTCGCGGGCCAGCTTGCGGTTGGTGAGAGCCATCTGGAACTCCACCTCAAAATCCGAAACGGCCCGCAATCCCCGCACAATCACCGAGGCCTTCCTGCGGCGGGCATAGTCCACGAGCAGACCGTCAAAGGCATCGACCTCGACCGAGGGACGCCGCCGGAATAATTCCCGGATCATCGCGACACGTTCGTCATCCGTGAAGAGCGGCGCTTTCGAGGTGTTCCGTGCGACAAGAATCACCAGCTTGGAAAAGAGCTGCGCCGCGCGTTCGACGACATCGATGTGACCGTACGTGATCGGGTCGAAGGTCCCGGGATAGACCGCGAGAATGGGTTTCATCAGGGTGTGTTCCTTCTGAAAAAGGTGACGACGGTGCGGCCGAATTGTTTGACCGGACCGAGCGTGTACTCGGGCGCCGGAGGAAAGTGCAGGGTTCTGGCATGCTCGATGAGCAGATACCCCTCTGCGTCCAGCAGCGAACGAGAGAAAATGAGCCGCGGGATCTCCACGGTGTCTTCGTACTCGTACGGGGGATCGGCAAAAATCAGATCGAACGAACCCGTGATCTGCTTCAGGTAGTGCAACGAATCCATCTGGAGCACTGTCGACTCGTCCTCGCAGGCGAGGGCTTCCAGATTGCCCTGCAGGTACGCCAACGCGTCGCGATCAGACTCGACGAACGTCGCGTGGGCGGCACCCCGGCTGAGGGCTTCGATGCCCAGACTTCCACTGCCTGCGAACAGGTCCAGCACGCGGGATCCCTCCAGAGGCATGCGGTGCATGAGCACATTGAAGACCGTCTGGCGAACACGATCGGTCGCGGGACGGACCGAGAGATCACGTACCGTGTGAAGCGTGCGGCCTTTGAACCGTCCGGTCGTTACCCGCATCAAGACTCCCCGGCGTTTCGCAGTGCGGCTCCCACTGCCGCCGCAAAGCGGTACGACGTCGCGGCGAAGTGCTGGACCAGCGGGAGATCCGAGGGAACGGAAAGGGCCTGAAACGGGTCCAGGACCTGCACAGGCACCGGCGTCGCCCGCTGCATGTGCTCCTGTAGCTCCCGGGTGACGTGCGGCCCGTACAGCACCATCCGGTGCACCGGCCTCTGGGCCTCCAGGGCGGCAAGGAGTTCTTCCACGATTGCATCCGGCGATTCCGCCCTGCGGGACGCATAGTGCATGAGCGTGGAGTGTTCGAGCAGGCTCCACTCGATCCGTTGTTTCTTGACGCAGACCAGCAGCGCGCGCCCCTCAGGGGGCTCCAGGCAGCGCTCCAGGAACATGGTCTCGGCGCAGAAATGCGCGCCGTCCACACCGGCCAGAACCAACCCTGCTTCCTTGATTGCCTGCCTGAGTGCGCGGATATCCTCCCGCCGGAGTGAAACGCTCAGGACGCTCTGCGACAACGGCGAACCCTTCTGCTCAAGGGGAAAGACATCGGTGATGTACTCACTTTGCGGCAGGGAAGGAACGAGCTGCGACAGCTCCCATTGCGCATGCTGCTGCCATTCCTCCCGTGAAAGCCCGGGATCAACCGGAAACGTGTGAACGATGAGCAGGGATGTGTCAAGTCCGACCGTGACCCGCCTGGCGCTCACGCCGTTGGCGTGGATGAAGGAAACGAGACGCTCGCCGAGCGACGCGAGATCCGTTCCGGCAGAACGTTTCCATTCACCGATCGCCGTCAGTGTAAGTGAAGGGTCATCGTACAGCAATTCGACCGCTTCGACGGATTCAGCGCTGATGCTCAATCCGAACAGGGATTCCATTGTATTCCTATCAGCTCGACAAGGGTATGCACTATCCGACAACCGCCGGGCCACGATCTCCGTTGCCTTGCGGGAACGGAGGAACAAGATCGGACAGTTCCCCGGCACACCTCAGCGGGATCGCGGTGAAACGCGCACAAGCGGGCGGAGCCGCTCGTATGTGCGGGGGCCGATCCCACGCACCTTCTGAAGCTCCCGGATGCTGCCAAACGCACCGTGGTCCTTGCGGTATGCAAGGATCCTGCGGGCGATGGCAGGTCCGATGCCCGGCAGCCGGACAAGTTCTGCTTCCGTCGCGCGATTGAGATCCACCGGCCCGCCGGGGATCTGTTCCTTCATGCCTGAAGCGCGTGGTAAAGTCGGACGAACGCTCTCGTGAAAAGCGCGTGCGCTCCGGACAAACTGGCTGTCAGCGCCGGCAGAGGAGGTCATGGGCGCAATGAACGGGTTTCCCCGGAAATGCCGGATGATCGTTCCGGCCAGCAGACTGGCCGTCAGAAGCATGACAACGATGAGTTCAGTGCGGGTGAAACCGAATCTCTCCTGGAAAAAGTGCAGGAGCCGCATGCCCTCCTCAAGGTGATGTTTTGCGGGCGCGGGGGAAGAAGCTCTTGTCGGAGTTCGCCGAGCTGTCCCCGTCGCGCGGAGTCATGTTTTCAGAACCTGCCATCTGCTTCAATTGCTGGCGCTCCTGCGACGTGAGGGACTTCGGCGTCCAGACATTCACCCGGACAAACTGATCGCCCCTGCCAAAGCTGTTCAGATTGGGGAGCCCCTTCTCGCGCATGCGGAGGATGGTGCCGGATTGCGTTCCCGGCTCGATCTTGAGCCGTGCGCGGCCGGTAAGGGTCGGGACTTCGATGTCCGTGCCGAGGGCGGCCTCAGGAAAACTCACGATGAGGTCCAGGATGACGTTGTTCCCATCGCGCGTAAAGAGGGGATGTGCCTCTTCTTCGATCACCACGATCAGGTCACCGGCGGGACCGCCTCTTCGGCCGACATTGCCTTCGCCCCGTAAGGGGATGTAGTTGCCTTCCGACACCCCGGCCGGGATATTCACTTTGATGGTGGATTCGCCCTGGACCCGCCCGTCACCCTTGCAGGTGGTGCACGGCTCCTTCACCACTTTCCCTTCGCCTTCGCAATTCTGACAGGTCGAGATGTTCACGAACTGTCCGAAGACCGACCGCGAGACCTGACGTATTTCGCCGGCGCCGTTGCAGACAGGGCACGTGATCGTGGAGTGCCCTCCCCGTGCTCCGGAGCCGCGGCATGTCTCGCAGACCTTCCATTTCTTTACTTTTAGTTTCTTCTCGACGCCCGTCGCCATCTCTTCGAGGGTCAGGCGGAGACGAATTTTGAGATCCGAACCGGGTGCATTGCCGGCCTTCCGGCGCTGGCGGGTCTGGCCACCGAACATCTCGTCAAAGATGCCGCCGCCGAATCCCCCTCCGAAAATATCGCCGAAGGTGCTGAAGATGTCGTTGACGTCTGTGAAGGGGTGGAAATCCGTTCCCCTCATCCCCTCGTGACCGAATTGGTCGTACCGTTGCCGCTTGTTGGGGTCGCTCAGAACTTCGTACGCTTCAGCTGCCTCCTTGAACTTTTCCTCGGCTTCCTTGTTCCCGGGGTTCCTGTCAGGATGATACTGAAGCGCCATCTTGCGATAGGCCTTCTTGATGTCCTCGGCGGACGCTGTCTTTTCGATCCCCAGAACCTGATAGAAATCACGCTTTGCCATTGGGCACCTCGGGATCCGCCGGAACGCTTGACACAATCACTTTCGCGTGACGGAGGACTTTGTCATGCAGCATAAACCCGGGCTCGATTTCCTGCACAACGGTGTGCGGCGGCACCTCGGCATTGGGCACCTGGAGAAGCGCATCATGATAGTCGACATCAAACGGCTTGCCCACCGAGACAAAGGGCACGATCCCGTGCTTTTCCAGGATCTTCAGGAACTTCGTGTTGATCATCTCCACGCCGGTGTAAAAGGCCTCGGGATTCTGGAGGTCCTTTCCTGACCGAAGAGAGCGTCCGAAGTCATCCACCACAGGAAGGAGGGCAAGGAGGAGGTTTTCATTTGCATTCTTGATCAGCGCCGCAAATTCCTGCTCCGTCCGGCGCTTGTAGTTCTCGAACTCCGCCGCCTTCCGGAGCAATTGATCCCGCAGGGTCTCCACGAGCTTCTGCGTTTCCTCCAGCTGCGCGGAGGTCGATTCCTCCGCCTGCCCCTCCGGCCCGGGAGCCGAAACCTCTTCCGGCGAGAGATCCGAAGCCGATTCCTCTAGGGATTCGTCAGGCAAAGATTCCGGTCTTTCTTGCTCATCCATCAGACTGCTTTCGAAGTGATAACATCGCGGTAATGGTCTGCGCAACGTAGTCCACCAGCGGGATCATCTTGTTGTAGTGCATCCGCGTGGGGCCGATCACCCCCACGGAGCCGGTCACGTCGCCGACGGTGTAGCTTGTGGTGATGACGCTGTAGGGTTTCAGCTTCTCATCCTCATTCTCTCTGCCCACGGTCACCTGGGTTCCCGCATGCGGATCGTCGCGCTTCTGCAGGACATGAATAATGTATTCCTCGTTGTTGATCAGCTCGATGATGCTGCGGAATTCACGGGGATTCATGAACTCGGGCTGTTCGATAATCTTCTCCGTTCCGCCGATGTGGAGCTTCTCCGGACGTTGGGGGAGAAAGAGCTTGTCCACGGAATCGATGAACAATCTGATCAGCCCCGTCTGCTCATCCGCCACGTCCTTCATGCGCTCCACGAACGTCTCGCGGATGTGATGCAGGGTCAGACCGGCAAGGCGTTCGTTCAGCTGTCGGGTCAGCTCGTCGAGCTTCTCCCGGGAAATCTCGGACGCAACTTCCATCATGATCGTCCGGATCAGGCCGGACTTGATGGAGATGACGACCAGGATCCTGTTCGAGGTGATGGGGAGAAGTTCGAGCCGCTCGAACGTGCCGCTGCTCAACTCGGGGGAGGTGACGATGCAGAGCTGCCGGGAAATCCTTCCCAGCAAACGGGAAGTCTCCCGCAGGAGCGACTCCATGTCAGCCGCTTCGTCCAGGTTCTGCTTGATCGCCTCCTGATCCTGGGAGGAAAGCTCCTCCGGCTTCATCAGACTGTCCAGATAGAACCTGTATCCCCGGTCCGTCGGAACCCTTCCCGCGGAGGTATGGGGGTGGCCGATGTACCCGAGGTACTCCAGGTCGGACATGATGTTCCGGATGGTCGCAGAGCTGAGGCCCAGGACATCCTCGTGCCGCTTGGAAATGTAGCGGGAACCGATCGGCGTCGCCGTCTCGATGAAATCGTGGACGACGTAGTGCAGGACGGTCCGCTCTCTTTCGTTCAATCCCTCAGTCATAGGCAGGCCCGGGTAGGGCTCCTCATAAGATACTCAAAAAAGTATACGAATTCCGGCGATTTTTGTCAAGAATGAGGGGAAATACGGTCTTTTAGCCACCGATTGAAACGGCTGCTAAAAGTAGCCCATGTTGTATAACAAAACGAAGGGGTGACCGAGTTCATCTCCTTCGGTCACCCCAGGGAAGCCGCAGCTCGAATTCGGTCACATGTTCTGCACAACTGCCTTCCCGAACTCCGAGCACTTCACCTCCTTGGCTCCATCCATCAGGCGTGCGAAGTCGTACGTGACGATCCTGGAGCGAATCGTCTTCTCGAGTGCTTGCGTGACCAGGTCTGCTGCCTCGTTCCATCCGATGTACCGCAGCATCATCTCCCCGCTCAGGATCACGGAGCCCGGATTCACCTTGTCCAGACCGGCGTATTTCGGGGCTGTGCCGTGCGTTGCCTCGAAGACGGCATGCCCGGTTTCATAATTGATGTTACCTCCCGGCGCAATGCCAATGCCGCCCACCTGCGCAGCGAGGGCATCGGAAATATAGTCGCCGTTCAGATTCGGCGTGGCGATAACGTCGTATTCCGCGGGGCGGGTCAGGATTTGCTGTAGAAAAGCGTCGGCGATTGCGTCTTTGATCAGCAGTTTTCCCGCGGGCGGCTTTCCCCCGCATTCATCCCAGGAGACGGTCACATCAGGGAACTCCCGCTTGGCCAGTGCGTACCCCCAGTCGCGGAATCCCCCCTCCGTGAATTTCATGATATTGCCCTTGTGGACGAACGTCAGGGATTTCTTCTTCTCCGCGAGCGCGTACCGGATGGCGGCGCGGACGAGCCGCTCGGTTCCTTCGGTGGAGATGGGTTTGATGCCGATGCTTGAGGATTGAGGGAATCTGATTTTTGTGACGCCCATATCGTTCTGCAGCCACCGTACCACTTTGGCAGCCTCAGGGGTTCCTGCTTTCCACTCAATCCCCGCATAGATATCTTCGGTATTCTCCCGGAAGATGACCATGTCAATGAGTTCCGGGCGCTTTACGGGAGAGGGAACGCCGGAGAAGTACTTGACCGGTCTGAGACAGACATACAGATCGAGCAGCTGGCGCAGGGCCACATTGATTGAGCGGATGCCTCCGCCGACCGGCGTAGTGAGTGGGCCCTTGATCCCGACCAGGTACTCCTTGATCGCGACCAGCGTATCGTCGTGGAGCCATGTGTTTTCGCCATAGACCTGGTTCGCCTTCTCTCCCGCGAAGACCTCGAACCACACAAAGCTCCGCTTGCCCTTGTACGCTTTCTCTACCGCCGCATCCAGCACCAGTTGCGAGGCCTTCCAGATATCCGGCCCGGTTCCATCCCCCTCGATGAATGGAATGACAGGGTGGTCGGGGACGTGCAACGTACCGTTGACCATCGTGATTTTCTCACCGCGTGAAGGGGGCTTGACCTTGGCATAGGTGGGCATCAGATGTCTCTCCTGACAGGAAGTATGGGGCGAACTGACCAAAAAGGGTACAAAAAACGGGGGGGAAAGTCAATTTGACATTGTCGAAGGAGTTTGCGAACTTTTTTTAACCCCCCTGAGATTGCCGTTCTCTGACAGAACCTTCCGAGAATTCACACATTCTAAGGATTACCTCCTATGAAAGTCGTAAGGTACTTGGTTACCACCGTTATTCTCCTGGCACTATGGGCGGCGTACATCTTTGGTGCTGGCTGGATCTGGCCCAGACTGGGGGAGTATGTCGTCTTCGAAAAGGCAATCGCCCTTATCGTCCCCTCGCTTGTCATGATCGGGTTTACTGTCGGCTGGCTGGAGCGCTTCTATTCGTTGCGCGGGCGGCTCATGGCACTGTTTGGCAGGGTGCTTATGACCATCTCGGGCAGAAGCGGTTTCGGACGGTCTCTGGTAAAACTCCGTGAATGGCACGACAAAGGAGAAGCCGGCGAAGACTTTGTCGAGTACTCCAAGCAGCTCGAGCCCGCCCAGTTGACGGAATTCAAGCGCAAGAACCCGTTCTCCCAGTGGATGATCGCCGAGATCGTGGGCAAGTACGAGAACAACGTGCAGGGGCTTGCGTATCTGGGGGCCGGCATCCTCATTCTCTTCATCGGACTCCGAGGACTTCAGATCATCGGCAGAAATGATCCGCTCTTCATCGTGCTCCCCCTGGAGATCGAATTCACCATCATCGGGCTTCTCGGGCTTCTGGTCTTCTACAAGCCCGAGGAAGGTTCGCGCATAAAGGTGGATCTCTCGCGGGTGCTGCCCACGCAGGAAATCGAAAGCCTGACCAAGGAAGTGCGTGAGACCCGGCAGGAGCTTTCCGGTGACCGGACGCTGGAGGTTCACATTCGCCGCTCTAAATCCTGAGGCCCGTCCATGAAGTTCTCCCTCTACTTTATCTTCTATGTGGCGATGATTCTGGAGCTGTTGATCTTCATCCTCGAGCGGGATGAGGCCGCGGATCAACATCTGGCCGATGTGAAGGATATGCTCACGCTCTCAGAAAACCTGGCCAGGGAGTTCCAGAAGCCGCTGGACATCAGCGTTCCGCCCACGACGACATCCTTTGTCTACAGCGAGGCGCTGCAGAAAGCACTCGGCCAGAAAGGGGAGAGTACGCATGTCGTTCTTTCTCCGGTTGGACTCTGGTCTGACATCGAGCGGCGGAATGTGGAATTCACGCTGTACGATTCCGCCGGCAAGCAGGTCGCAGGGGAGGCAAGGAATAGTTTCGGCCGGCTGGACAGGAATCCGGTCACGGGAGATGCGACGTTCAGCGCGTTGTTCGATCGTGAGGGCATTCACCGCTTCACCGCGGTGTGCAGAGTCCGGCGGTCTGTACCTCCGTACTATCCGGACCTTGTCAAAGACAGCGTCGCCGCGCGGCTCACGGCTCTGCTCGGCCCCGAACTCTGGATCAGCACGGCAGAACGGGTTCCCTTCACCGTTCACGTGCGAACCGAAGGTCACCGGCTGCCTCCGTGCGAATTCTGCGGCCAGGGTCCGTATCGCAGATAATCGGAGGATGCATCATATGTCAGGACTGCCCGGAACAACAACATGAAAAAACTTCTCGCAGTGTCCGGTTTCATCGTGCTGGTGCTTCTCTGTCCCAGGGTGTGGGTGTGGGCGCAGGATCAGGGAGCAGTACAGCGCCTCGGCGTGGATTTCCCTCCTCAGAAGCTAGGCGATCGCTCGTTGCTCGTCGGCGAGTCCGTCGTGGAAACGACCTCTGTTGCCACATGGGTCCGCCCAAAGGTTTCGGTGCTCATCTACGACCAGGGGCTCCGGACCGTGCTGGGGCGCGGGGACGTGACGATGAGCGGCAGAGGTGCGAAACAGATTGCAGTGACCTCCGTGCATTTCGATTCTGCAGGCACGTTCGCAGTGGTACGCAAAATTGACGGCATCGGCGCAAATGACGGTGTGAGGCACCGGTATGCGTTCTACTGGCTGGTCACCGCGCATTGGCCCGTCATTCCGACGGAGCCGGACTCCGTCTACTATTATGGCGAGAGCGCAATCTTTTCTTTTGCGGCCGGTCACGTCGATCAGCGGGCATACAGCTATCAGATCCTCCGCGACGGGGAGAGTGTCCTCGGTGGAGAGGGCGCAGTGGTCCCGCTGGATCAACTCTGGCGCGGGAAGCTCGACGGACTGGGTGAGTTCCAGGTGCGTGGCTACTTCCGAGGAAGCCCCTTTATCTATGCGGATTCCACGCGGAAGGTGTTGCGGCGGAGCGCATGGACGATCCGCGTGGAAGTGCCTGCGCAACGCGAGCTCCTCTCCTTGTGGTGGGATTCCACGCGTTATGAGGAGCGGAAGCTGGCGGGCGCCCCTCCCGCGCTTGATCTCGCGGCCCAATCATCATTCCTGAACCCGCTCCAGTTCCGGTTCGCGGCGAGCGGCCCGTTCTATGAGGGTCTCTATCTCATCCCGGCCGCCATCAGCAGGATTGAAGTGACCGCAACTCCCGCGGCGTTCCTTCCCGCAGATCCCGCCCGGGCGGTCAGGGTGTCGTCGGAATCCAACGGCCTCTGGCAGGTCATCGAACTGCAACCGCTCGAGACTTTTCTGGAACGCACGCCGCCCGACGCGCCTGCGGAGGTGACCCTGCGATTCAGGATCACCGATCAATTCGGCCGTGTCACCCAGCGGATGTACAAATCACGAGTGTACTCTTCGCACTACTGAGGCCGGGAGAACCACCATGACCAAGCTTTCGTTTTGCGGACTCATCCTTGTCGCCATGCTCGCAGGGCCCGCGTCCTCCACCGGGGAGGAGGGTGACCGTGACCGGCGAAATGCTCTCCGCGAACGCCAATTGCTGACGCTCATAGACGAGAAGATCAACGCCGACGCCCGCAACACCAACCTCTTCGAAACCGATGACCTTGCCTATGACGACCTCGGTCCCCTCAGAGGAGACACCCTGACGGGTCTGTCGGGCAATCGCGTCATCTTCCGGAAAGATGTGGCCAGCGGCGGCAAGACCGGTACCAGAACGGCAAGCTACCGGTACAAGGTGCTTTATCTGCCGGAAACCGAAGCAATGCCCCTGCAAATCGTGCGGCTGATGGAACACATGACAGAGAAGACAACGCATCAAATGTCTTTCGAGGGAAACCAGCGGGACACGACCGAGACGCTGGAGCAGGAACATTCTCTCGGTCTCGAAGACCTGTTGGCGCTCGAGCGAACGGCTGCCGGGAAAGACTTGCTCGCGGAACTGCACCGGCTCACCATCTCTCTTGAAAGGAAGCAAAAGGTCCATGCCCTGCGGCGCACAGGAACCGGAAATCTGCCAACCGGCCCGGAACACATAAGCGCTGAGAGCAACCGTGACTACATACGGTTTGCGCGGGTGAACGACCGTCATCCCTTTGCAGACCTGGGACGCACGGATCGCCCGGTGTCCCTGGAGGCGACGTTTTCGAGTCTGACCCTGAGCCACAAACGGCTGTATCTCGGCTCGGAGTCCATTGGCATCCACGGATTCGGGTTCGAGGCGGGCTTCGGCGACCGCATCCTGAATCTTGTCGCGTTCCAGTCTCCCGTGCTCACCTGGGGAGTCCGGTTTCTGGTGTTCTTCAATGATGCCCGCGGGTCGCTGATTGACTCGAGCTTCTTTCTGGACATGAAGATCATGGCCCGTTCGCCGGTGAACACGGCATCCTTCATCAACAAGTGGCGATTGCATGCGGCATCGCCCGTCATGAGTCTGGATCGTCCGAAGCTCAACGTGTCGCCGGGGGCTACATTTGAGATCGCCACAGGATCCCCGTACAACCGGTTTCCTTTTGTCTCGTTCATGTACTCCGGCGGCGCAAAGAACTACCAGGACCCCAGCATCGTCTTTGGTCCCGACGGAGCTTCCTCGGCGTATTTCTCCACGCGGCAGTGGGAGGCATGCCTTTCGTTCTTCTGGAATGTGGACCGCGCTATGTACAACAGGTTCCGTCTGGACGTCGGAGCGGGCACCTACGACGTGTGGGAGGTCACGTACGATTCTTCGGGCACGATAGCGTACGAAACGAAACTGCGCGCGATGAGCCAGGTGCATCCGGTGCTGCAGGCGCACTTCACCCACGAATCCAACCGCGCGCGGTTTGGCGCCCGGGCGAGGTTCTTCGACAACCGTCTGACGTTCGTCCCCTGGTTCAAGGTGTTCGAGTCGGGTCAGCACGAAATACGCCTTGAAGCGGTTCTGATGCCCCGCCCGATCGGACGCTCTTCCCGGGTGTGGGAGGTGGACCGGGGCAATCTGGTGCAGATACGATACCGTTTTGGATTCGACAAGAACTCTTGAGGCGACCTCATGAAGACCACATGGATATCTCTCGTCGCAGCCCTCCTCCTCTTGCCGGAATCCGGTGTCTCAGGGGACAACCTTGGTCGTCTGGATAGCGTGTACCGGCAACTTGTGCGGCGCGACACGCAGATGTTCCCTCCGGAAGAATGGTCCGTCACCGATCTGCGCGTCATTCGTGAAATCCTCTACCAGGTCCGCAACAGCGATCGCATCCCGGAATCTGCGTCTGCGGCGCTTCCACTCACGGCAGAACAGGTGGAGGTGGTCTGCCAGAAGCGGCTCTTCGACGAGGAGATTGAGCGGCTTCACCTCTGCTTTGAGAGTCCCGCGGGCAGGGACACGGTCGCGATTCAGGATTTCGTGTTGATCCGGGGAGTTCTGGGACATCATCTCTACGAGATGGTGAAGGATTTTCGGGGAACAGGGAAGGATGATTTTGAGAAAGATCTTGCGCGCGTCTCGGACCTGTACCTGAACCCCCTGCGGCCTTCCATCCAACTCTGGTCCACACAGCCGCGCAGCGCGTCGTCGTTTTACGCGCTGTCGATATTCGGACGGTTGGGGAATGATGCCCTTGATCTGCCGTTCTGGTACCGCGGGACCATGATCGGTGGTGTTGCGGTGACGCATATCGACAGGCCATCCGCCGTTCGTGACCCGGAATATGCGCTCTACAAAATCCGGGCAGGGGTGGAACAGCCGATCAACTTCTCTGTGCCGCAATCCGGGACTCCCTCGCCGAATTCGGTGTTTCGGGACAGGCGGCTGGAGGGATCGGGAACCGCTGTCTTTCTGAACGGGAGCTACGCGCCGTGGACGGATGTGCCGTTCCTAGGGATCGATACGGCGGGCTTCATCCGGCTCAGCCTGGAATTGAGCGTAGCCACCGAAGAGAAAGAACACTTCTCCCCGCGACTTCCTCAAACGTTCTATTCCATAAGGAACTATGCGGCATTTCTGGCGGAAGTACGGAATCTGGGGATCTTCAACCTGGGAGCGGGACTTGCCTGGCATGATCTTTACCATTACTCGAGGATTGAGCTTCCCGACAATCGCCCCTCGCTGCTGGAGCCCAGCGTGAACAACGTCCTTGCCTCGCTGGAATTGGGGATCGGAGAGACGGGCGGGTTGCTGCAATATGACATCAAAACGGCAGTGCATTTCAGCGTCACGGACGGCTACGGGTTCCTCCTGGTGAAGCCCGTCGTCATGATCAGCAACGTCTTCGGGATTGAGGTGTCGTATTTCATGGCCCTGCGGTCATCGAAACTGCCTCCCTGGCACTATGACAAGTACTTTGTCTTCACCCCTGTTGTGCGCATCAACTTCTGAGGAATATTGCATTTCCTGAGTCCTTTGTGTATATTTTTATGATACGGTAGACCACACATCTTCACGCAGGAGCAATCATGAAACGCTATGTGCCGTTCGGCCTGATCATTCTGGCCATGACGTACTTTGCCACCACCGGCTTCCAATGCGGGTCGGCAGAGACCACGAGTGCCAAACTCTACATGCAGCAGAAACAATGGGACAAGGCCGAACAGAGCCTGCTCAAGGAAATCGGCAAGAATGAACAGAATGGGGAGGCCTGGTTCCTCCTCGGCCAGGTTCGGCTGGAAATGAAGAAATACAACGAGATGAACGAGGCCTACACGAAGGCCCTCGCGCTCGGCGACGCTCACAAGGAAGACATCACCCGGAACCGTCTGGCTGTGTGGGCCATGATGTACAATGAGGGCGTCGGGCTCTACAATCAGGGACGGGACAGCGCGGGGTACTACGACAAGGCCATCGATCGTTTCACCACGGCCATTGCCATGGAGCCGGATAGCACAGGGACATACTACGTTCGCGCGCTTGCGCATTATGCCAAGGGATCGCTTCCCGCAGCCGCGACAGACCTGGAAGCCGCGCTGGCGAAGAACCCGAACAGCGAAGACGCCGCCCGCCTGCTAGGCCAAATCTACTACAACCAGGCACTGGAAAAGGTGCAGGCGAAGGATGAAGCCGGTGGCAACGCGCTGTATCTGAAAGCCGCATCGGCCTTTGAGAAGGCCTACGACGCCAATCCGGCCAACGCGGACAACATTACGAACCTGATCGACGTCTACGAGCGCACCAAGAACTCTGACAAGGCGATGGCGTTGACCAAGAACGCCGTCGAAAAGGACCCCAACAACAAGATCTTCCGGTACGCGTACGGGGTGTTCCTGTTGAAACAGGAACGATATCCCGAAAGCATCGAGCAATTTACGAAGGCCACCGAGCTCGATCCGGGCTACACCGATGCGGTCTACAACCTGGGCGTCTCGCATCTGAACTGGGGAGTAAACATGAAGCTCGAGGCGGACAAGAAGGCCGAGGCCGAACGTGCAAAGAACAAGGGGAAGGAAGTGAAGGAAGACCTGAGCTACAGGGAGCAATTCAAACTGGCCCTGCCCTTCCTCGAGAAAGCGGCCGAGACCCGCACCGATGATATCGGCCTCTGGCAGCAACTCGGAAGATTGTACGCAAACCTAAACATGGTTGAGAAATCCAAGGCGGCATTCGAGAAGTTCGACGCACTCAGCAAGACCAAATAAGAAAGCCCCCATGAACGATCCCGTTCAGTCCGGCCAGCAGATCAACATTGAACTCGGTGAGAAAGAAGCCGACGGCGTGTACTCCAACCTTGCGATCATTACGCATTCGCCGGCCGAATTCGTCATCGACTTCACCCGCGTCCTCCCGGGCGTCCCGAAAGCAAAAGTTCACGCGCGCGTGATTATGACTGCACAGCACGCCAAACTCCTCCTCCGCGCTCTCGAGGACAATCTCACAAAGTATGAGATGAAATTCGGTGAGATCAAGATTCACGGCGAGGGGAGCGGCGGACTCAGTTTCCAGCCGGTGATGCCGGACGAGAAAGTTCATTGACTTTTCTCAACGCAACTCCCGCGCGGGGCCCGGTTTGACCACCGGGCCCCGTTGCCTTTTGTAGAATCTCCACCCGAAAACATCCGCTTCTCTCTGTCCCTTTTCCTGCCGGTTTCTGACCAGTCCCCCTAAGTCTAATTGTTACAATGTGTTACAGCGTTGCGTGATTGCGTGCACATCGCCTCTCCGCGTGGCACCGCCTTTGTACCTCTTGGGCCCAGTGTACAAACAAGAGAACCGTTCGAGACAGGCGGGGCAACTATGAGAGAAACAAAGATTCGTGCACACCTGGTACGCATGATCGCGTTAGGTCTTGCCTTTGGCGCATTCCACTGCGTCAACAAGCCCGCAGAACCGGTGATGCCTACATGGGATGTTAACCTCGCAGCACCCGTCGCGAACAGAACGTATACCCTGGGCGAGATCGTGGAAAAGGATCCGGACCTGCTCCAGGTCTTCCCCGGCTCCACCCAGCTCTATCTCAAGACCTCAGTCCAGGCCGAACCGACGTACGTGGGCGACAGGATCATGCTCGAGCCGATCCAGACATCGTTCTATTCGGAACTCGGTCCCTTTTCCGTGACGTCAGGGGAAATGCGGTTCAACCTGCAGATACCCGGCTACACGCCCGGCGCAACCATGATCGTTCCGCCCGCTGTGCCGGCGGACATCCCGGCGGTGAGCGGGGACGTGCCTAACGTCGAGTACATGCTGCTGGAGAGCGGCGAGGTCGTGCTCAGTCTCTGGAATCGAATGCCCGTGTCGCTTCGCGTCGAGTCCCCTGTTTCCCTGGAGAACGAATCCGGCGGTTCCATCGCCGTGTTCGAATTCGGCACTGCGCTGATCGGTCCCGGAGAAACCCGGACCGTGCAAACGTCCGTCGCGGGCAAAACAGTGTACCAGCGCGTCCGGCTCAGCAATATCACCGTGTCGAGTCCCGGCAGCGGAACCTCGATGGTGACGATCCCTGATACGATGCTGACAGCCCGGATCATGCCGCTAAACCTGGTGGCCAATGATGCCATCGTGACCAACATCTCGTCGCACCACTTTGTGGAGTCCCGCGAGCTGCCCATGACATCCGAAACGCTGGTGCGTGACCTCTGGTTGCAGCGCGGATCGCTCCATCTCCGGTTTGCCAGCAATGTCAACCTGCAGACCTCCCTGCGCCTCCGCCTGCCTGAGCTCTTTCGGCCGACCGGACAGGAGTTTGACCAGGTGTTCGCGATCGCTCCTCACGATTCGTTTGATATGGTGATCGATCTTGCGCGGTACCAGCTCCATTCGTTGAACGGTGACTTCCTGCGCGGACTCCACGCAGAATGCGATGCCGATCTGATCGGCGCCGAAGGCCAGCCGGTGGCGGTTCACGCCTCCGATCATATCTCCGTGCAGGTCAGCACATCCGACATCTACGCAGACAGTGCTGTTGCGGCCCTGCAACCCACGGTGATAGCCATTGACGAGCGTGTCGGCCTCAACCTGGGGGATCTCAGCCGGAAGTTCCGCGGCAACCTGGACATCCCGGCCGCCGAGATGGTCTTCACGCCGCGGACGAACATCGTCATGCCGATGGAATTGAATGTCCGTTTCGAAGCACTGACGGGCGCGGGGAACACCGTCACACTCCAGGTGCCGGTCACGAAAGGCGCCGCCGGCCTGGATGCGGTGACGTTTGCGCCGGGGGACGTTGGGACATTCCTGAGCAGCGTTTCCGGTTCGCTGCCCGATTCGCTCCGCGTGGTCGGCAGCATCACCCTCAACCCTGATTTCGACACGGTGACCGCGTCGCATGTGGGCCGTAATTGCTCCTTCGCCGGGGATATGGACCTTTCTATTCCCATGAGCCTCAGGATCACGGACGGGCATTTCGCCGATACGCTCACGATGGGCGACACAACGGGCGACGGTTCCTCCGACGAGCGCATCGACGAATCCACGCTCAACGATGTGAACTACGGCCAACTGCATGTGGTCATCGACAACGGACTCCCGCTGGACCTGAAGGTCAAGATCGGGCTGCTGGACCGGGCCCGCGCTCTGGTGCTTGCCGTGCCGCAATCGGAAGGCGATTCCATCGCCATCGCGGCAGGATCCGTCCTGAACGGAGATGTGCAGGCCTCGTCGCGTTCGACACGAACCATCGAACTCCAGGGAGCCGAAGTGCGCCAGTTCAACCTCGCCGATCTTGTGAAGGTCGATCTGGGACTGGCAACGGGCGGAAGCACGCCGGTGAATTTCAGGACCACGGACCAGGTGCGGGTGAGAATCTGGACTCAACTATCGTACAGGGTGAATCCATGAGAACGATGACGCAAGCGGCCGGCGCGGGAATCCTCCTGATCGCAGTCTGTGTGCTGAACGCCTATGCAGGCGGAGAGCGGACGAATATCCGGGGCGTCGGGATGGCACGGACGTTCGTTGCAGCGTCACGCGGCCTGGATGCCGTGGGCATCAACCCCGCAAATCTTCCGGCGGCCGACGAGGGAACGGTATCGGTGAGTCTCATGCCCCTCGGGCTGCACGTTGGCACGGACTTCCTGAACTATGGACTCTACAATGAGTATTTCACGGGCGTCGAATCCGGGAACGGCCGTGAGCCGAGATATCTGACCGATGCCGACAAACGCAAGATCCTCGAGTCCTTCCCGGAGGAGACCGGCCGGGCTTCTGCGCATCTCGAAGTGCGACCCATCGGCGTGTCGGTGCAACTCTGGGACCTGGGCCGGGTGGCGCTCACCCTGACGGACTACGTGACGGTGAATGCGATGGTCCCGCGCGACTATGCCGAGTTCATGCTCTATGGGAACACCCCGGGATCGGTGTATGAGTTCGGGGAAACCTCCGCATACGCAAGCTGGCTCCGTGAGTACGCTCTTTCGTACGGCATGGCTGTTCCCGCGCCCGGCTTTCTCCAGACCCTCTCCGCCGGCGTGGCCATCAAACTGGTCCACGGCTTCGGTCACTTTGAAATCGACCGGTTCAACACCAGGCTGGTGACGGGCATGGAAGGCGTTTTGCAGGGAACGGTCGACGTCCACGGGAACATTTCCGGAAGCGAACCGTTAAGGGGCTCCGAAGATGTGGCGTTCCAGCCCTTTCCTGCGCCGGCAGGGACCGGCTTTGGATTCGACCTTGGGCTTGCGGGAGACGTGAACGAGGACCTGCGGGTGGGCGTGAGCGTGACGGATATCGGTTCCGTCGAGTGGAGGCAAAACCTGGATGAGATTGTTTCCTCGGCGAGCATCACGATGGACGACCCCCTGAACGAAGCCCAGCGGGATTCGATAGAGGAGACGGTAGCAGGGGAGACACAGCCCGGCCAGCCATTCACGACATCGCTACCCACGACACTCCGGCTCGGCGCATCCGTGGAGCTTCACAAGGTGCCTGCGCTCAAACGGTTCTTGTGGGGCGAGTGGACTTTTGCATGCGACTACAATCACGGGCTTGTGGAGTCGGCAGGGAGCGCGGTGGGCGGACGGCTCTCGATGGGCCTGGAGTTCCGGCCGTGGAGTTTCCTCCCCCTGCGTACCGGCGCCTCCTTCGGCGGCCCCGATCATTTCAATTTCGCCTTCGGGTTCGGTCTGCACTCAGGGGCATTTGACCTGGACCTTGCGTCCGAACACCTGAATTTCCTTTTCAGCGAAGCCTCGCTTGCGCATGGGTCGCTGGCAGTGGGGATGCGCATCAGAATATAGCGTCAGGGGTGACGTCGGGGGCGGGTGCCCAGGGTGGTGGGCACCTGTCCTTTTTTAGAGGATGAACTTCGAGAGATCCCGGTTCCGGACGATGGAAGCGAGGCGCATCTGCACCCGGTCGCGGTCGATCACGATGGTCTTCTCCGGGATCTCGTCGGGCGCAAGGTAGAGCGCGTCCTCGAGCAGCGTTGTCAGGATGGTATGAAGCCGCCGGGCGCCGATGTTTTCCACCTGCTCATTGACCTCGCTGGCGATGCGGGCGATCTCGCGAATCCCATCCTCCTTGAAATCCAGCGTGATGCCTTCCGTCATCAGTAGCGCAGCATACTGCTTGATCAACGCATTCTGCGGCAACGTCAGGATCTTCACGAAGTCTTCCTCAGTCAGACTGTTCAACTCCACCCGTATGGGGAACCGTCCCTGGAGTTCGGGGATGAGATCGGAAGGTTTTGCGACGTGAAACGCACCCGATGCGATGAACAGGATATGATCGGTCTTGACCATGCCGTACTTGGTCATGACGTTTGAGCCTTCCACGATGGGGAGCAGATCGCGTTGCACCCCTTCGCGGGACACATCCGGGCCACCCGCCTGTGACTTGCTCCCCGTGATCTTGTCGATCTCGTCCAGGAACACGATGCCGGAGTTCTCGACGCGGTTGAGGGCCTCGCGGACGGCCGCATCCTGGTCGATGAGTTTTCCCGCCTCCTCATTGGTCAGAATCGTGCGGGCCTCGGCAACGGAGACTTTCCTCCGCTTCATCTTCTTGGGCAGGATGTTGCCGAAGAGATCCTGGATGTTGAGGCCGAGATCTTCCATATTCATCGGGCCGATCACCTGCATGAGGGGCCCGCTGTTCGCCGGAAGATCCATCTCGATCATCCGCTTGTCCAGCTCTCCCGCGCGGAGCCGCTTCCGGAACTTCTCGCGCGTGGCGTCAGCGTCTTCCTCGGCGGGCAGTTCGACCTCCGGTGTCTGGACAGGGCGCTTCTTCACCGTTGGGAGCAGGAGATCCAGCAGACGCTCTTCGCTCATGGCCCGGGCTTTGTCCTCGACCTCCGTCCGGCGTTCGCTTTTCACCATGGTCACGGCATATTCGGTCAGGTCTCGAACGATGGATTCCACGTCACGCCCGACATAACCCACCTCGGTGAATTTGGACGCTTCCACCTTGATAAACGGGGCGTTGGCGAGTCGCGCAAGCCGCCGGGCAATCTCCGTCTTCCCCACGCCTGTGGGACCGATAAGGATGATGTTGTTGGGCATGATCTCTTCCTGCAGACCAGGCGGCACCTGCAGGCGTCTCCAGCGGTTGCGCAGGGCTATCGCCACCGATCGCTTTGCTGCGTCCTGCCCGATGATGTACTTGTCCAGTTCACGGACGATTTGCTGGGGGGTGAGTTCGTGGGAAGAGGTTTGTGTGACGGGTACAGTCATGTGTCTGCCAGGGGAATCGTGCGGGGGGAGATCAGAGTTCTTCAATGACGATATTGGTATTGGTGTAGATGCAGATGCCTGCCGCGGTGCGCAGGGACTCCTCGACGATTTCCCGGGCCGAAAGGGACGAGTGTTTCACCAGCATGCGGGCCGCAGCGAGGGCGAAGCTGCCTCCGGAACCGATGGCGATAATCCCATCGTCCGGTTCGATGATCTCGCCGGAACCCGAAATGACAAGCGAGGTCTTGCCATCCAGGACCGCAAGCAGCGCCTCGAGCTGGCGGAGATACTTGTCTGTCCGCCATTCCCGGGCCAGCTCCACCGCGGCGCGCTCCATGTTGCCGCGGTGCTTCTCCAGATAGTCCTCGAATTTTGTGAAGAGCGTAAACGCATCGGCGACTGATCCGGCAAAGCCGCCGATGATCTTCCCGTTGGCGAGGCGGCGGACCTTGCGGGCGGTGTGTTTCATGACCGTCTGCCCGATCGTCACCTGGCCATCGGCCCCGATCACGGTCGCTCCCCGGTGGGTCAGGCCGAGGACTGTTGTCGCATGGATGAGTTGCTTCACGATGCTGTTCTGTCCCGGATCAGATGAGTTTCCGTCGCAGGCGGGCCACGGGGATGAGCATGGCTTCACGGTACTTTGCCACGGTGCGGCGGGCGATGTTCAGTCCCTGCGCATTGAGCAGCTCTGCCAGCTTGTGGTCGCTGAGTGGATGCAGCGCGTCTTCCGCATCGATGAGGGTCTTGAGTTTCTTCTTCACTTCCTTGTTGGAAACCTCGTCTCCGTCGGCCGTGCTGATGGAATCGCTGAAGAAATGCCGGAGGGAGAATACGCCGTAGTCCGTCTGCACGTACTTGCTGTTGACCACGCGGCTGATCGTGGAGATGTCCATGCTGATCACTTCGGCGATGTCCTTGTAAATCATCGGGCGCAGTCCCTCGCCGGTCTCAAAAAACTCCCGCTGCTTCTCCACGATGGTCCGCATGACCTTCAGCATGGTCTCGCGGCGCTGATGGATGGAGCTGATGAACCACTTTGCCGCCTCGAAACGCTGCCGGATAAAATCCTTCGCCTCCGTCGAGACCCCGTTCTTCTTCCGCTTGGACATCAGCTCTTTGTATGCTTTGTTGATGCGCAGCGGAGGGATGTTCCGGTCGTTCAGGGAGATCAGGAAATCGGTTTCGGTCTTGGTGACGATGAAATCAGGGACAACGTAGTTCTCATGCGCCGAGAACTCCCCCTCACCCGGCTTGGGGTTGAGGTGCTGGATGATCTCGATGACCGCCTTCAGCTCTTCCATCGTGATCCCCAGCTTCTTGGAGAGCTCCTCGAAGTGGCGCATCGTGAAGTCGTCGTAGAATTCCGTCAGGAGCCGCGTGGCGATGGCCTTGATGCCCGGTTCCATGGTCGCGACTTCCAGCTGGACCAGCAGGCATTCCTGAAGCGACCGGGAGGCGATGCCAACGGGATCCATGTGTTGGATCTTCTTCAACACCTGTTCACCCTTTTCCACGGAGATCGTGGTGCCATGGGTCAGGTTGAGATCCTGCACGATGATCGGCAGGTCCCGCCGGAGGTATCCGTCTTCGTCGACGTTGCCGATGATCTCCTGGCCGATGAGGATTTCCTCGTCGTCCAGATCCAGAAGGCTGAATTGCTCGAGGAGGCGGTGTGACATGGAAACGCTGTCGGGGATCGGCAGCTCGTCCTTCTCCTCGTTGTCAAACGGCTCGCGGGCCTTGTACCCGTGAAGATCATCGTTCATGTAGTCTTCGATCGAGTACTTTTCTTCCTCCTCTTCGGCGGACTGCTCTTCCTTCTTCTCCGCGACCGGTTCCTCGATCGGATCTTCTTTGCCCTCTTCCTCCTGCTCCGTGGCGGATTCCAGCTCTTCGTCGTATCCCTCCTCGAGAAGGGGATTCATCTCGAGTTCGGCTTTGATCTTCTGTTCGAGGGCGAGGGTGGGGAGCTGCAGCATCTTCAGGTACTGGACCTGTTGAGGCGACAGCTTCATCATCATCTTATGTTGGAGGGAGATGTTCAGCATGGTGTCACAAGGTTCCCGTCGATCCGTTTCCTTTCTTTTTCAGCTGTGCATACCACTGCTCGCCGAACGTCCTGACCAGTGCCGGCTTGAGGAAATCCACGAGCGGGATGTGTTGCGCGCTTCCGTTCTCCCGTCCCGCCTCACACTCGGGAAGCTGTTCGTAGCGGATGAACTTCTGGCCGAACTGCCTGACCCGGAGAGGGAAGAGGTGGCAGGAGATTGGTTTGCGCCAGGACGTCCGCCGTTCCTGGAACGCCCTTTCAAAACCGCACTTTGCGATCCCCTTGTCGAAATACACAAAGACGCACTCACGATAATCCACACAGGTCGTCGTGTAGTTGCCGGGACCGCCTTCAACGAGTCCGGACCTTTCAATCACCTCTAGGCTGCGCGCGGGAAGATACTCCTTGACGGCAGGGTAGGCGGCCTCGATCTGGCGAACTTCCGCATCTTCCAGCGGGGCTCCCCTTCCTCCTTCCAGACAGCAACACGCCCCGGCGCAGGCCTTGAGATCGCAACAGAACTCGGCTTCGGTGACGACATCGTCCACGAATATTGAATCCACAAGAATCATACCACAAAAGATAGCACTTTTTCCGGAGAAAGGAAAGATCGACTATGTGCGCACGAAGTGTTTCCCGGGGAGCTGCCGGACCACCCCCTTGCACTCGAGAGCGAGCAGATGAACGAGAGTCTCGGCGGAAGAGAGGGAAGTCCGCTCGGAAATCGCATCGATGTGCGATGGTTCATTCCCAATCACCCCGGCTACCCTCTCTTCGAAGAGCGACAGCGGTGGCGTCTCCCGGGGCGGCGGAAGAGGGAGGTCAGGAATCAAGCCGTGCAAGTGAGGGAGGAGCTCGGCGAGGATGTCCTCCGGCGTCTCCGTGAGCAGGGCCTGACCTTCACGCACCAGGCGGTTCGTGCCGCTGTGTGTTGTGGCATCGATCGGCGAGGGAATTGCGAACACCTCCCGGTTCTGATCCAGTGCATTGCGGGCAGTGATCATGGCGCCGCCTTCAATGCCGGTCTCCACCACCAGGGTTCCGAGAGACATCCCGCTCACCACCCGGTTGCGCTGGGGAAAATTCATCGCATCGGGTTTCGTCCCCATCGGGAACTCCGATATCACTGCGCCATGGGCCTTGATACGCGCCGCGAGCGTATTGTTCTCCGCAGGATACAGCACATCGAGTCCTGAACCTATCACTGCAATCGTGCGTCCTCCCGCACGCAGAGCGGCACTGTGAGCCACAGTGTCTATCCCCCTGGCCAGTCCGCTCACGATGGTAATCCCACGCGCTGCAAGTGCGGTGGCAAACCTGTCGGCGATCCTGGTGCCATAGGCCGACGGGCTGCGCGTTCCGACCACCGCAACCGCCGCGGCGTCCTGCGCGATGAGGCATCCCTGATAAAACAAAAAAGGCGGCGGATCGTAGATCTTCCGGAGGTGCTGCGGGTAGTCTGCCTCCCCGGGGGTCGTGAACCGGATTCCGTGGAGGTCCATGCTCTTCAACTGGTCCTCGACAAAGCGGTGCGCCTCCCCGGGAACGCCATTGCGGAAGAAGGTCACGATGGCCATCGCGGTCTTCTGCTCGATACCGGGAACCCGGATGAGGTCGCGGGGACCAGCGCGCGCTACATCTGAAGTATCGTCGAAGAACTCAAGGAGTGCCCGAAGCCGGGCAGGGCCGATGCCGGGAATACAGGAGAGGAGGAGAATGCTTCTCGCCGCCGCATGGTCGTCATGCATGCCCGCTCACACTTCCCCGGTTCGCTTCAGGTATTCGCGATACCAGGCAACGGTCTTCCGGAGACCTTCCTCGGGCGAGGTAGTGGGATTGTAGGAGAGGACGCGGCGCGCCTTGCTGATATCTGCCTGGGTGGCGAGTTGATCTCCCGGCCGGCGCGGCATGCGTTCCGCCTTCACCGGGCTGCCGATGATGCCTTCCACAATCCGGATGCCCTCGCCGGTCGTGATCGCCTGGTCGTTGCCGATGTTGAAGATCTCCCCCCGGCAGGAATCCCATCTCTCCAGAACCGCAACGAGGCCGTCCACGATGTCGTCAACGTACGTGTAGCTGCGCAGATGCTGCTCGCTTCCCTCAAAGAGCGGCAGCGAAGTTCCCAGGAGCAGTGAGCGGATCAGGCGCGGGTAGAGTTTGTCCGGCCTTTCCCGCGGTCCGTACACGGAGAACAACCGGAGGGAACACACGGAAAGCCCGCGATCACGTCCGTACGAAAGGGCCAATTGCTCTGCGGCCAGTTTTGTGACGCCATAGAATGACGTGGGACGCGGTTCCGAGGTTTCGGGGCCGGTGGCGGTGGCACCGTACACGGAAGAGGTGGCGATGTTGACCAGCCGCGGTTGGCGAGGTGAGCGCGCGGCACTTTCCAACAGGCGGAAGGTCGCCGTCAGATTGTTCCGCACATACGAGTCAAACGTGGAAGACGCGGAAAGCCCCGGCTGAGCGGCGCAATGATAGATCATCCCGGCGCGAGCCAGGATGTCATCGATGTGATCTTCCGCGAGATCCAGCTTGTGGATGGTGATGCCGCGGGAATGCAGCGCTGCTGCGTTGTCCTCTTTCAGCCGCGCATCATAGAAGGGCGAGAAACAGTCGATGCCTTCCACGGCATGCCCCAGCGCCGAGAGCCGTTCGCAGAGGTGAGAGCCAATGAAACCGGCTGCACCGGTAACAACGATGTTCATAAACGCGGTCCTCGTGGGATGCTGCTTACGTGGACGAAAGATTCCGGATCTCTTCCTGGAAACGGGCCACCAGGGCGCGGGCAGCGCCGGCCGTTGCGGCCTCGCCGATGATCCGGACG
>JADLEA010000152.1 GCA_020846365.1 Bacteroidota bacterium | reverse complement strand
GGGTGTAGGGGCCACGCGGCCGAAGCGGGATGGGGTAGACGAGAGGGTATTAGGGGAGGTAGAGAGTGGTGTAGCGATCTTCGAGGGACCGACATACAGGGCAGTTCAGGGATTTCCGTCTGGTGCTCCCGTGACGGGGATATTGGATTCGCAGACCGATGTCGGTGGCTGGCCCGAGTTGGTATCGGTGGTCGCGCCGGCAGATGAGGATCATGATGGAATGCCCGACGCATGGGAGAATTTGCATGGGCTCAATTCAACTAACCCGTTGGATAGAAATGGGATAGGCGAGGGTGGATACACAAGTTTAGAGAGCTATTTGAACAGTCCTGGGTTGTTGACGGGGGTAGAGGGGGAGGTAGGCGAGGGGGGGCGTCCTGACGGGATTTGGCTTTTGCGGAATTATCCGAATCCATTCAATCCCAGGACCACGATAGAGTTCGTGGCCGGGAGCACGGGGGAGGTCAGGTTGAGGGTGTACGACATCTTGGGGCGACTAGTCGCGGAGCCGTTTTCGGGGAGGGCTGAAAGGGGGGTGGCATACAGGGTCCCTTTTGAGGCGGGGGGGAGTGCCAGCGCCAGTGGGGTTTACATAGTTTGCGTGGGGTCAAGCGCGCGTCAGCTTGCAGCAAGGATGGTTGTTATTCAGTAAGGATCCGAAATCCTCCGCTGAGTCTGGCCCGATTTTGCGCATATTGAGAATTCTGGCTACATTTGTAGAAATTGCGTTCTCTCCATCTTTGTCTTTTTCCCATCTCAAGCAATCTGATTCACTTTGTCCTGTTGAAGCACTTTCGTTTGTCTCCAGCCGAGCTTGTTTCGGAAATCAGGCGATTCCGGGGTATCATAGGAATGAGAGACAGAGTGAAGCAATTGTAGAAGAATTTCGAGGTGAAGAGGTGCGACGCTAGATCTCTCTTCGTTGACAAGGACCTGGCAGATGGTACCGAGCAACCCTAGGGGAGAGGTGGACCACGTATCTCTAGTCACGAAGGCGTACAAGCGGTACAAGGTTTTCTGGATCAATCTTGCGCGCACGTCTTTACTATCTCAGGAAGATGGAGAAGACATCGTTCACGCAATTGTCGGATCCCTCCTGGGAAGGAACGGACTCGAATTTGAGTCACTAATACACGTACGCAACTACGTAGCGCGAGCTGTCCTCAATCGTGCAATTCAAATCCGGCAGAGAGGATTGCGAGCATGTGAATTCGACGATGAGGTTTCGCAGGAGGAGGCCCCTTTCGAACAGGAGGCCATTCTTGAGCGGCAGGAAGAACGCAGCGCTCTACGGGTTGCGATCGCCGGACTCACCCGGCAGGATTTTGAAATCATCAAATTGAGGTTCTATTCCGGATTGACATTCGCTCAGATCAGCTCAATGCTGGACGTGCCTGTTTCCACACTCAAAAGCAGGGAAGATGCGGCGATTCGTCGAATTCGAAAAAGCATGCAAAGGCAGTATGGTAAATGAGTCAGGACCAGTGGTTTGACTGGGATCTCCATGAAGACAAAACTAGGAGTCAACCCCGGCAACAAGCACTCCCTTGTTGACTTTGCCCAAGGTCAGCTGACCAGTGAGGAATCCATGGAAGTGCTTGACTTGGTCGAGGGCGATTCCCAAAAGACAATCGATCTTGAGACCGTAATCGACATCCTGAACGCCGTTGAGGACGCAGACCTTTTCACAGATGATTCATGCAAGTCAGATTCTGCTGGTCGATTGTCGGATCTTGATCATCGCTTCATGTCTGCGATTCGAGCAGCAGCACTTGTCGTCGCTCTTCTAGGTGCCACGCTAATCGCCCAGGAGTTGTCCAAACCGGCGATGTTGGAGATTGCGCATGTTGAGCTCCAGGATTTCGATCTGAGAACCCGTGGCGATGGGAAGCTGATCATGGAAGTGGCGTATAGCCTGTTGTCCGAAGGGGAATATGAGCGCACCATGAAGCTCGTCGACTGGTCATTGAATGTGCTTCCAAAGGGAGATGATCGTGCGCATGCACATATTCTGAGGGGGGGGATGTGGTTAATGAAGTCAGAGAATTACACCTTAGGTTTCTTTTCTCACTATGATACTACCTTAGTCAGACTTGCACTCGAGGAACTTGCCAAGGCTCGTCAAGATTCCGATCAGAGGAAGGTGCTTGAAACCAGCCTTTGGCTGGCCATCAAGGGGAACCTTGCCCTCGGGGACAGATATCAAGCCCTTGAGCAAACAAGGCAATTGCTGTCTGTCGGAGGCATTCGGAATGCGGATGCGTTTCGACTTTATCAAGTGTTGTCAGAAGACTAGTGTCCCCAGCTCCTCCCACAGGAATTGCGCTCGGATGACGAAATCTCTCATCTTCCTATTTCTTGCCTTCGCGGTTGTGGATCTTGCCTACTGCAATCGTAGTCCTGAAAGCAGCGAGTATCTGCTTCTTCGACTGAGTATTGGGAGGGGAGAATACGATGAGGCTCTGGATCGATGTGAAAGGCTTCTCGAGCAATTCCCCGCGGCGATCGGGCTCTATGAGACCGTTGCGGAGGTCGGTCAATACTGTTCTCGGCTTCCTGAAGTGAACATGATGCTTGCGAACCGGGTTCATGCGGGAAAAGCGGTTGCGCTCGCCCTCTTTGGTCGAGGACATGTCTTTCTGAGAGACGGAAAGTGGGCAAATGCTCTAGAGATGTTCGACAGGGCGATCTATTTTGGACTCAGATCACCATTGGTCTACGCTGGGCGAGAGTTTGCATATGAGAAGCTTTTTGGGATAGAGGGTGCCATTGAATTCTACCTTGCCTCGTCACACCGCGAGCCAGGGAACGCCGGGGTATGGTACTCACTTGCCTTGGCATATTGGAGTAGATGCGACCAGGCAAACTCGCTACTAGCTATTGATGAGGCTTTGAGAATTGTACCCAATGAAGCTAGGTTCACCCAGCTCAAAGCTGGTATGATGTGTACGTGGTTGCTTGATGAATCCACGATAAGCGACGCGGTGGTTGAAGTGGAAAACGCGATCGAGAATTGTGATTTTGACGGTGCTGAATTTGTGCGTTGGTGTTTGATTGACGGGCTATATTCACGGGGGAGGCAAGAAATGGCCGCCTCAATTGTCAGCGAGTCTTACGAGAGTGTTTGCCGGTTTGGTCAGGTGAAATGGCTAGCTCACATCCATTTGACAACGGCAGTGAATCAGTTGTCCTTGGGCGAGACCCGTGAAGCGCTTAATCACGCTAATGCCGCCGCGAAATGGTTTTGCCTCGTCAACGACGTTGATGGGATTCTGTCAAGCAAAGCAATCGAGATTGGAATACTTAGGGAATCGAATGCTGTCGGGGATGCTCTGAAAGTATGTTTGGATTTCTATTCAAGGCTTGTGGCGGGTGGCGATTCTCGTCTCCGAGGTGGTGCATTCATCGAAATTGCCTGGACTCTCTCAGAAATCGGCGCATTCCGGCCTGCGTTGGGAATTGTCATAGAGGCCCAAAGGATTCTTCAGCGCTGTACATATGCCGAATATGACCATATCCGTCTCAACACTGCTCTTGGCCTGATTCACCAAAAGATCGGCAACTGTGATCTGGCTTTGCGCTATCATCTTCGCGCGCTTGAACTTGCGAAGGCCTCAGGCAGGTCGAGAGGTTCCATTGCCACATGCGAGGGCAATCTGGCAACGGCACTACTTTCACTTGGCGATACGCTCCGGGCAAGGAATCACTTCCAGCGGGAACTCACCTTAGCGCGCAATCTGAAGGAGATTGGGCAAGAAAAGGAAGCCTTGCTGCAGCTGGCCGAACTTGACGTTGCTCAAAACCAGCGAGGAAGCGCGAAGGAGCGAACACGCTTAGCCTTGGCACTTGCGGAGAGGCAAGGTGACGACAGGGCCACTAGCAGGTGCCACTATCTCCTTGGCTGGATGTCCGAGATTGAGGGGCGAAAAGAGGCCGCAAAAGTTCACTACTCCCGAGTTCTACATTTCTTCATGGGACAGGGAATGCACAAGTACTTGTACATGCTTTCGGGAGAGACTAGGGAGTGGTTTCTCAGACAGCGAGACGAACTCATCGTTGCATTTTGCCGGATTGGACAACCGCAAAAGGCGTGGGTCCTAACTGAGTGCACTCGGCGCGGAGTGAATCTTGTGTACCACATGCGTTTGGCAAATGCTTCAGACTCAGTGAGAGCACCACAAGATTGTCAGGATTTTCGTCGCTGCGTTCATTCCTTTGCGACAATGCGCTGGAAGGCAATCCAAGTCTTGGAAGCCGAGCATCCCGATTGGGATCAATTCTTTTCTCTGCTCTCAGGATGTATCGCGAACGTTGAAACGATCCAACGATTGTCGCGAGAATCATCCTATGTAAGAAAAGCGGTAGACGATCAGCTCAATTTCGAAGATATCGCTTCTAGCTTGAGAGAGCGAACTCTTGGCACGCAGACTGCAATGCTAGACTTCCGGGTTTGCGAGTCGAGCGTTATTAGATTTGTGGTGACACGGGATACGCTTATCTCCCGCGCATTCGTGATCGATCGAGAGACTCTCAGACAACGCGTGACCTCCTTCATCGAATTCCTATCCGGAAAAGGAGAGGCAAATCGAGAATCTCCAGGGATAGAAGGGTCGTCCTGTAGTCCGTCAGGCTCAGTGTTCGATTCTCTCCTTGGTGATGCAAGCGAGTCTCTGGCCTCGAAGAAAGATCTGATCATCGTAGCAGATAGCCCTCTTGATGCTTTGCCATTTGAATGTTTGAGGACCCGAGATTCCAGCGGCGTTAGGTTCCTGCTCGAGATTGTTGCGGTGTCATATGCGTCGTGCCTCTCCTTTCTTGATCCTACAATCCATTCATCTCCCTTCCAACCCGCTCGGATTCTTGTGCTGGCAGATCCGCGCTTGAGTGAGCATGCCTTGTCAGACCTAATGTCGAAAGCTGAGTCAATCCAATTCGGTCTGGAATTCGAGGGGCACAAGCTCGGACTGCCGGTGGCACGGAAGGAAGCTGCGAAGATCCAACAGGTTTTTAGATCCGATTGTACCGTTAGAATGGGTACTGACGCCACTGAGACTCTGCTGAAACAAGAAGCCTCCCAATACAGCGTGATCCATCTTGCCGCACATGCTAGCCCGCCAAGGACTTCAGGTGACTCACAAGCAGTCTTTCTCTCTGAGTCCGATTCGGATGACGGCGTTCTCTCGTATATCGAAATTGCTGGACTAGATGTTCAGGACCACCTAATAGTTGTTTGTGGCTGCAACACGGCAGTACCTGGCGATGTTCAAGGAAGCCTTGCTGATGCGTTCATGGAGGCGGGCGCAGCGAGCGTCGTTGCCACACGCTTCGAACTAGAGGATGCGATTTCGGACGAACTAATGGCGAGTTTCTATCGGTACCTGAGGGAAGGCCAGACAAATGCTCGTTCACTCCAGTTGGCAAAGATCCAAATCATGAAGGAAGGTCATACGGACGTGCGATTATGGTCCGCGTACCAGTTGTTCGGATGCATCCATCGCATTGTTTTGGTAGATCGGCACGCTGTCGAGCCTTTCGCTTCGGCTAGGGCCCTTGTTGCCGCCTCTTTGCTCCTTCTGGTGGTTTTGGGACTTGCGGTTGTCGGCATAGGAAGGATAGTGATGAATGACTTCGGAAGACGAGGCTGGTAGTGATAAGGTCATCTGGAGCACATCATGTGTCAAGCAAAAGCGTCGAAGCTGGATTACTTCTCATCGCACGCGAGTGACTGGTGAGGCAGGCTGGGTCTTAACGTGGTCTAGCAGAAATGCCCTCAGGTCACCTGAAGACTCCTGTGTTGGCTCCTCAATATGGTGTTGCGGTAAGCCCTCAAAGCTCTCGGCGGGAACTCCAAAAGAAGTTGTGTCCTAGTTCTACCCTTGTGCGCGACTCCAATCACACAATCCCGATCGTAAACGGTGCGATCGCAAAACCAACCACAAACATCCACAAACAGAACCAACCGAACGTCATGCGCGTCTGATCCAGCGGGGTGTCGTCCGGCAAGGCAAGCACTCCCCGTCTGCGCCTCTCGAAGAACAAGAACAATACCACTGCCCAAAACAACCACCCGCTCCAACCCCACTCGTCACTCATTCCGATCAACGGCAGAAATCCCAACAACCCCAACACCGCTAACACTCCCATCACTATCCGGCCGATCACAAGCGACTTCCCCCCAAACATCGCCCTCGTAATGTGACCGCCATCCAACTGACCGACCGGTATCAAATTCATCGCGGTGACAAAAATCCCGAACCACCCCACACACAAAAACGGATAGTGATACAACTCGTTCATCGGCGGAATGAATGCACCGGGGGATGGTACCACCGCCTCCAAACCACTGTAAATCAGGTTCCGCCCAAATGTCAATCCCTCCGTGGGGATCTGACTCAAACCCACGTACTCCGGATGTATCTCGTACAAGAAGTCGATCGAGGGGAGTGTAATGAATCCGATGACCAGGTACACCACACTCACGATGAACCCCGCAATCGGTCCGCCGGCCCCGATGTCCAATAACGCCCGACGACTCTGTACCGGCGAACGCAATTGAATTACCGCGCCCAAGGTGCCGAAGGGAAACAAGCCCAGGATGAACGAAGGAAAGGGACGAAAGTAGGGAAGCGTTGCCTCTACACCGTGCCTGCGCGCCATCAGGTAATGACCCATCTCGTGACTCAATAACATCACGAGCAAGAGCACGGCGTACGGAATGCCGGAAACGAAGTTCGTCAGCTCTATTGGGTTTTTGTTCAACCATGCCACCCCCGCAAAGGCCATGGTCAGAAAGGTCAAGACCAACAGCGAGGCATGAATAACAAGAGTTCTGATTCTCACGTGCCCGCTCTGCGTCTGAGGAAAACAACAAAGAGTAAACAGTGTGCAAGATCTGAGACCTGCCCACTGTTTACTCTAAACCCCCGAACACCAATACATCAAACCCCGCAATGGTCGCGCTGTTACGGACGGGGAGAATCGGGAATCACCGGAACTCCAGATGTCCGCGGACGAGGAGAATCGGGAATCACAGGAACGCCGCTCGCGCGTTCGCTCACGATTGGACGCGGAGAATCAGGAATTACTGGCACACCACTAGTTCTTGGACGAGGGGAGTCGGGTATCACCGGCACTCCGCTTGCAAACGCAATGGCTGCATTTGTTGCAGCTACTGCGACAACTGTGATGACCAGTGAACGAAACCGACGTGCGTTCTTTGACATGACTCCTCCGTGAATGGATACACTTTGTACTGAAATGTCTGATGTGAGTGGTCTTCGCAAGGTCTGACTCTTCCGCGGTGCGCGGATGTACACTTCCCCCACTCGGGGTTCGCCGTAAATCACGGAACCCACGCCTGAGGACGAGTACTTAAGGTTTGTCAGTCTTACACAGGTCTGATGAGGACGACCGTCGAAGCAGGAAGCAGGTAAGACACTCTCCCAAATGTCGTCCCCCTGCAAAGCACGAGGTGTCTAATAACCTCCATCTGGGTGAGAAATATAGCCAACGCAATTATCTTTGTCAAGGATTTTTTATTTTTTTCCTCATTTTTTGCGCCTTTCGGCACCCGATTTTGTAGGTTTTTCTGGCACTCGAGTTGTTACCTAACATGACCCCCATTATGTGTGATACAGGGCACAAAACCGCGTCAGATCAAAAAAAACTGCGGTTTGTCTCTTGACTAGCACGAAGTGCGTCTGTATATTGAGCCACGTAAACTGACACTCAAGAATGGACAGATTCCACATAACGGCTCGCAAAATCTTCTGGTCCTGGATTGCCTTTGTTGCGACCTTCACCGGAGCCCTTTGGGTTCTCCCACACGCCGAAGTGGAACCGCCCGTGTTTACCAACATCATCACACAGGCTCTCCTGTTCCTCATTGCCTTGGCGATCGTCCGGAAGGAAAGCCACTCGAAGAACAAATTTGTCTTCGCCAATTTCGCGCTACTCTTTTCGCTTTCGTTCGCTGCTGCGGTTGGCCCGTTCGTCGGTCAGAATTATGTGCTCTTTGCAGACTATTCATTTGCCAGACACTACTTTAATACCTACGTGATGTTTGGCGCTTACGGATTTCTGCTTGCTCTTTCCATTGTCTTCTTAACAGTCGACGCGCTGTTCCGCGAATTCAAGACTGTCCAGAAGTACCTCATTGCCTTCAGTGTTGTGGGGATGTTTTTTGGTCTCTACTTCCATGGCTTCCTCTTGAACCCGAAGTACGCATACATCACACAGGACGTGCTGGACTGGAAGACTATGGACAACGCCGCTGCCGCCTATAGCGAGAAAAACGGCGTCTATCCGAACGCAGAACAACTCGCAGCGTCTACTAAGATGTACGTTTGGGAGAGCGGCTATGCGGTCGCGACCTTGCATGGCGAAGCGCGCGATGCCCGCGTGGCTGAGCTCTATCCATACCTGCACGGCGACAACTATAAGGTGCTGCTCTCAAAGCCCCTGATGTCGTACATGATCTCCATGTCCGTCATTGGTATCGGCTTCATCCTTCTTTTCTTCGGCTACCAGTACATGAAGGATCCGCCCCAGGGCGCGTATATCGAGAAGATGATGTTTCTCTTCCTGCTGTTCTGCAGCATGGAAGTACTGCACGGCTGGAGCGCCAACAAGGCGCTCGAGTGGCAATCATTCTCCGAAATTCTGGGCGTCGGCCAGTATGCTTCCGTCGGCGTCCTGCTTTTGATCGCTGTGTTCTTCGCGCTCCGGCTCAGATTCATTATGTCCGTCAAGGGGGAGTTCTACGAGCAGGAGCTCGAACAAAGCCCAACCGCCGTCACGCGGTGGAGAGATGCGCTGGATACGATCGTCGTGGAAAGCTTCTTCAACCGCAAGGTCGTCCACGGCCGCCTCTTCGCTTCATCCGGGCGTAAACCAAACGATTCACACATAACACGGTAGGCGGTCATCCGCCTTTGCAGGGGGAGTCACTCTATGGAATCCAAAGAAACCAAGAACAACGGCAACGACGGCGGGAAGGGGAAAGCTCAGTTCGAGTATCCCATCGTCGGTAAGTCGCGCGCTGTAGACCAACTGGTGAAGCAAATCGCCGTCCTGGCCAAGTCACGCCGGGATATCGTCATCATCGGCGAAGCCGGCGTCGGCAAAAGCGCGATCGCCAAAAATATCTACCTCAGCGGCAAAACCGTGGGGAACGACGGACCGTTTATGTCCATCAACCTCTCCACCGTCGATGACCGCGAACTGGAACTCCTGCTCTTTGGACAGGACCGGAACGGCCAGGGCGTCCCGCTCGCCGAGAAGAACTCCGTCCTGGAACAGGGAAACCACGGCACCCTCCTCATCGAGAACCTGGAAGACGCCAGCTTCCGCAACCAGATGAAGGTCCTCTCGTTCATGAACGAACGAAAGACCCGCAAGGCCGGCGATTCAGGCGCCCCCGTGGACCTGCGCGTGATCCTCACCATGAAGGCCGAACCGTCGGTGCTCGTGGACCAGCGCAAACTGCTGGATGAGCTCTTCACGAAACTCAAGGATGCCGAAAAAGTCGACATCCCACCGCTGCGCCAGCGGCAGGAGGATATCCCCCTCCTGATCAAACACTTCACCTCCGAAATCTGTCGCGACCTCGGCGTGGCTGACCTCGCCATCGATATCAATGCCGTGGATGTGCTCGTCCGCCAACCCTGGCGCGAAAACGTCCGCGAGCTGAAATCCGTCATCGATAAGTGCGTGCTCTACTCCACCGACGGCCGCTTTATGCTCCCGCCGGAGCTGGTGGACGAGAAGACGGAAGTCGTGAAGATGATCAACAATATCATGGCCGGCCAGGAGTTCGTGCTGGACAAGTCCCTGGATGTGATCGAGAAGGGGATTATCGAACGGTCGCTCGAGAAGTTCGGCTTCAATCAGTCCAAGGCGGCACAGTTCCTGGGCATGACGGAACAGACGTTCCGCTATAAGCTAAAACGGCTGGGAATCGCAAGCGCAAGGGCGCGCTCGTAAACCGGCTGTAACCGCATCGTCAGTTGCTGAGGGTGCCGGAAGACATCGGGGTGATGCTTCTGGCACCTTTCTTTTTACCGGTGTACCCGGTCCTTCCAGACAACCTTGCTCCCCGATATGACGATGGGCGGGAAGAGGAGCACGTACAGGTAGTAGTACACTTCGTCCAACGGAAACGCCCCCAACAACCCCCACCTCCTGAACCTCACAACGACCGGAAGCGTCAACAGGAAATCCGCGCCGACCTTCATCGCCAGAGCTATCAGAGCGCTCCGCATGTCCAGGAACAACCCTGCAATGATCCCCGCATTCAACAACCAGGCGGCCAGGAAGATGAATATGCTCTTGGCATCCATCCCCTTTCCCCCCGTGAACCACCGCTTTCGCTGCCTGTATAAATCCTTCAAGGTGGGGCAGGGCTCGCTCTCCACCACCGTCCCGGCGTCCATCGGAAACCGCGCCCTGTACTTCGTCCGCGACGTGACGGCATGATAGAGCGCATAATCCTCCGTGACGCTGAACGGTATCCCCTGATACCCCCCGACTGCGTCATATGCCGACCGCCGGACCGTGAAATTCGTGCCGACAGCCGTGACCGGAAAACCGACCTTCGTGGTGGCCGCCGCCACGGTAAAAAGCACGAACCAGTCCATGGTCTGCATCGCTTCGAACAGGTTCTCGTGCCGGATGGCCGTGAAGCCCGGCACCAGCCCGACTGTGTCATCCGTGTAGTACTTCACCGTCTCCTCAATCCAGCCCGGAGGAACACTGCAGTCGGCGTCGGTCAGCATCAGGATCTCGCCCGTGGAGGCCGCTATGCCCTGCGCAACGGCATTCGTCTTCCCCATCAGGTGACCTGTGCCCGGCGACGCATCCAGACGCCGGATCACGGGAAAGCGTCCCGCATAGTCGCTTATGATGGAAGGCGTGGCGTCCGAGGATCTGTCGTTGATGACGATGACTTCAAACAATTCGCGGGGATACGTGAGGCGGGAAACGGCGTCGAGGCACCTTCCGACGTTGGCCTCTTCATTCCGCGCCGCGATGATGACGGAAACTCTGGGCCGGAGATTCCTGTTATGAGGATAGCGAACGAATAATGCGACCACCGCGAAAAACACCATCCCCGCGGCGTACAGAATCCCGAGTACCAACAACGTGCCTTCGAACACGCATGCCTGCTTGTAGTTTCAGAAGAAGAGCGTGAAAAACGATACTGAATTCCGCTTCTGGAAGCAAGACGGGGTTTTGCACTTTACGTGAGTTTGTGTATATTAGGGGCGTGTTGTAACGCGATTACCGGCAATTCATCCACCATCACACGGAGGACCCATGAGAATCACACCCGTCATAGCGCTCGTTGCGTTATTGCTTCTCTCGACCGCCG
>JADLEA010000151.1 GCA_020846365.1 Bacteroidota bacterium | reverse complement strand
GCCATCGCTCCGCTCGTCCAGAAATTCCTGGGCTACTTCACGAAAGACGTCAAGGAGGACGACCGGTTCGTCCTGCAGTGGCGTCCCGGTGGCACAATCATCGCCCAGACACAAGGCACGGATCACCCCCCTATCACCGATCCGACCTTCGCAAGAGTGCTCTGGTCGATCTGGATGGGTGAAGACTCCATCGTGGACCGGGAGGAACTGGTGGAGCGGTTCGTAAAGTAGCGCATGACTGCGAGAGCCTTCCGCGGCAGTTCCGCATTGTCAGCGCAACTGACGCGCAGGGGTGTGGGATCGCGCACTCTGTGCCGGCTGTTTAGGTGCGCGAGAGGCATGCCACGCCAGCGATGGTGACAAGCGAATGCAGTTGTCGGCGGGACCCGACGCATTATGAAACTGAACCAAGGAACGATCGATGAGATTCACGGCCACTCTGTTGTGCATGCTCTGCATCACCGTGCTGGAACAAGGATTCGCGGAAACCATCACGCTTTCCGGCACCGTAAAACACGCATCCTCCCTCTCACCGCTTGACTCCGTCAGCATCGAACTCATCAACGAGGCAAACCCTTCGGAGCGCTACAGCGTACTGACGGACGCGCTGGGCATGTGGTCGTACTCGTTCAACCTGACCGGTGTGGGGGATGCTGCTCTGACCCCCGATCAGTTCTCGGTCGAACAGAACTACCCGAACCCGTTCAACCCATCCACGCATATCGCATTCTCCACGCCTGTCGCCGGGACCGCCACGATCTCGGTCTATACGGTTACCGGCCAGCGCCTGGATCAGAGAAGCGTCGCGCTTGATTCCGGCGACCATTCGGTGTCCTGGACGAGCAAGGGTGCGGCAGGCGTCCTGTTCTATTCCGTTTCGTTCGGAGGAAACCGCATTACCCGCAAGATGATTCAGCTTGACGGCCACGGCGACGGCGGACTGGGCGACATCGTCACCAGCGGCCGCAAGTCAGCTGGCGCGTCGCTTGCCAAAGGAGCCGCGACCCCGTTTTCTGTTGTTGCCTCAAAGTTCCTGTACATGCCCGACTCGGTGCAGGCCCTCATCCAGGGGAGCATGGTGATCGACATGCACCTCGAGACCGTCCATGAGCACGCCTTCCTGTTTGACCTCCACAATGACGTCATGGAGAAAGCCGTGCTCGGGTACCAACTCGGCATCCGCCACACCACGGAACAGTCCGATCTTCCCCGCTTCCGGGAGGGGGGCGTGGATGCGCAGATGTTTGCCTTGTGGACAGACTACCGCGATTCCATCTCGCATCCGTATTATGCATACACGCTTGCGATGGTTGACACGTTCCAGAGCCAGATCTGGCAGAATCCCACCGAGTTAGGACAGGCGCGAAACTACGATGAGGTGATTCAGGTGCGGGCGGACGGGCGGCTTGCGGGGGTGTTGGCGGTGGAGGGAGGGCACGCGATCGAGAATGACATCGCGAAGCTGAAAACCTTCTATGACCTGGGAGCCCGGTACCTGACCATCACGTGGAACAACAGTCTCCCCTGGGCCGTGTCTGCTTCGGATGCGCGTTCTTCCACCGTCGGCCTCTCGGATTTCGGGCGGCAGGTGATCAGGACCATGGATACGCTGGGCATGATTATCGATGTGTCCCACACCGGCATTAAGACCATCTGGGATATTCTCGCCACCACCGGGAATCCCATCATCGCTTCCCACTCAGGTGTGCGCGCGCTGAACAACCATTCCCGCAATCTCACCGATGTTCAAATTGACAGCATCGCGGCGCGAGGAGGCGTCATCGGGGTGGTGTTCTATCCGACGTTTCTTTCCTCCCAGCGATTCGCCACCATCGACACCGTGGTGAAGCACATCGACTACATCAAGAACCGGGTGGGTGTGGACTACATTGCCATCGGATCTGACTATGACGGCATCGAGATCGTACCGGTAGGGCTGGAGGATGTATCCAAGATGCCGAACCTCACGGCGGCGCTCCTGCGGCGCGGGTACAGCATCGAGGACGTGCACAAGATCCTGGGAGGGAATTTCCTGCGCGTGTTCAAGCAGGTGTGCAAGTGAGCGATCCGGCCGCGCCCCGAGGTCTTGCACCGGTCAGAGCGTAATATCCCCTATCCGCGGCGAATCCCTCGTGACCCTGCCACCTTCCAGCAGTATGAAGCGCGTGCAGCATTCTCCGGCGAACGCAAGATCGTGCGTGGCGATGAGCATCGCCGCGGGGTGGGATGTGAACAGCCCCGCAAGATCCCGCTTGCCGGGTGGATCGAGCGCGCCTGACGGCTCGTCCAGGAGCAACAGCCGCGGTTCATGCACAAGGATGCCCGCAAGCGCCACCCGCGTCTTCTGACCGTGGGACAGTTCGTAGGGAGCGGCCGTTTCGAGATCCCCCACACCCAGAGTCGAGAGCAGCGCCTGTGAGCGGCGCCGTGCCTCGGCACCGTCTACTCCCTGCCGCGTCAGACTGAATGCCACGTCGTCAACGACGCGCGGAAACAACAGCTGATCATCGGGTACGGAAAACAGGAATCCGATCTTGCGCCGGACCTGACCCAGGGTCTTGCTGCTCAATTCGATACCATCGACGGCTATCGTACCCTCGTACGGGAGGAGCCCGGCGACAGCCATAAGGAGACTGGTCTTGCCTGATCCGTTGAGCCCTAGCAGGGCCACACGTTCACCTTCACGAACCGCAAAGGAGGACTCCTGAAGGGCATGCCGGCTGCTCCCCTCATAGCGCACCGACACGTTCACAAGCGAGAGCACTTCCCTGTCGTTCATCATGTCCATGCCAGGCCGGAGACCCACACGGCGACCGCAGCCATCCCGGCCGCTCCGGCACACAAGGCAAGATCTTTCCCGGACCATGAGACCTCGGGACCGGAGGGCACGGCGCTTCCGTATTCACGGAGATCCATCGCCATTCCCACGCGCTCCGCTTTCAACGCGACACGCGAGAGCCAGACCTGCGGAAGGGCCTGCGCGAAAGTCCAGACACCCCTCACTCCGGAAACGCCCCCCCTCACGGTCACTGCCTGATGTATGCGCACCGTTTCCCGCTGCAAGATCTCTGATTGATGAACCATCTGTACTATGAGCAGCCGCACGGCAACGGGCAGAGGTAGTCGGAGCACCGCATCATGGAGTGCCTGAGT
>JADLEA010000150.1 GCA_020846365.1 Bacteroidota bacterium | reverse complement strand
GTCAAGCTATGGTTTCCGCAAGGTGGAAAACAGCGACATGATCCTCATCCCGGATCTCCAGACTGCAGTCGTGGATCCTTTCCGGACGACCCCCACCTTGAGCTTCTATGCCAACATCTTCCTCACGGACGAATCGAGAACGCCGTTCTCCCAGGACGGCCGGGCGATCGCGCGAAAAGCGGAAGCCCTGCTGCAGGAAACCATCGGCGCCGGGACATCGCACTGGGGACCTGAATTTGAGTTCTACATCTTCTCCCGCGTCCGGTTCGATACGCGCACATCCTCGTCGTACTACGAAGTGGAACACGCCGAGGAATTCTTCAAGAACGCGTACCATGCGGCCAACCCGTTCGATGTCTATGATGATTTCCGCGACGAAGCATGCGCCCTGCTCAAACGGTTCGGCATCAGCGTGAAGTATCACCATCACGAGACGGGGGAGCGCGGCCAACAGGAAATCGAAACACACTTCGCTGATCTGTTGACCACCGCCGACAACATCGTGACCACGAAGTACGCGCTCTTCAACTTCGCGCGCCAGCGGGATCTCTTCATCACGTTCATGCCGAAACCGATGTATCACCAGGCCGGCAACGGGATGCATCTCCACCTCTTTCTCACCAGGAACGGCAAGAACGCGTTCTACAAGAAAGGAGAGTACGGGAACATCAACGAGCTGGGGAGGGCATTCATCGGAGGACTGCTCAAGCACGGGCCCGCACTCTCCGCATTCACCAACCCGTCCACCAATTCGTACAAACGCCTCGTGCCAGGGTTCGAGGCGCCGGTCATGCTCACGTATGGGATGGGGAACAGGGCCTCCGCCGTCCGCATTCCGAAGTATGTCACCAACCCGGATGAAACACGATTCGAGTACCGCCCGCCGGACGCAACCGCGAATCCGTATCTCTGCCTCTCGGCCATGTTGCTTGCGGGCATCGACGGCGTGTTGCGGAAGATCGATCCTGCGAAGGAGGGATTCGGACCCTTCGACAAGCAGGTGTTTGACGAGACGGTCCACGACCCGCTCCATTCCCTCCCGCGGAACCTGGATGAGGCCCTGGATGCCCTGGCCGTGGATCAGGATTTCCTGAAGCGGGGCGGCGTGTTCACCCAGGAATTGATCGACCAGTGGGTGAGCCTCAAGGAGCAGGAGATCAAGTCGATAGGGACGATGCCACATCCGTTCGAATACAAGATGTACTTCAACCTGTAAGGAGCGAAAGGGCACCTGTGAAACGGACAACCAAGTTCTGGCTCATCGCAGTAGCCATCACCGTGGCATCCGCGCTGTATCAGCGCGCCACGGGACCGACGTACCCCGTCTCAGGATCGGTGGCGTTGCACGGGCGGACCGTCCACTACCGTCTGGACCGGAGCCACGGCGGCGAGACGGACCACCAAGTGCGCATCGCGACCGAAAGCCCCGAGATCACCGGCCGGCTCTCCTGGAAACGGCACAAGACCGGGGACGACTGGACGACGATCGCGATGAGATCCGAGAACGGGGAGCTTGTCGGTCTGTTGCCGCATCAGCCGCCCGCAGGCAAACTGGACTATGTCGTTGAGCTCAGAGCGGGAAACGATCTGGCTGTGCTTCCACCCCAGGGTGGCACGGTGATTCGCTTCAAGGGAGACGTACCTCTGTTCGTTCTGATCCCGCATGTCCTGGCGATGTTTGGGGCGATGCTGCTTTCAACGCGGGCTGGACTCGAGTACTTCTCGCCGGAACCGCACTTGCGGGGATTGATCTGGTGGACGCTGGGCACACTTGCCATCGGCGGGCTCTTTCTCGGCCCCGTCGTGCAAAAGTATGCTTTCGGCGCATACTGGACGGGCTGGCCCTTCGGTCAGGATCTTACGGACAACAAAACCCTTGTGGCGTTCCTTGCATGGCTCGTTGCCGCCGTTGCGCTCTTCAGATCGCGCGCGCCGCAGCGATGGGCTCTCGGCGCCGCGATCGTGACGCTCGTGGTGTTCCTCATCCCGCACAGCGTGCTGGGATCTGAACTGGACTATGAAGCGATGGACCGGCTTGAAGGGTCCGCCCCCTCATCCTCCGGAACAGAGAGGCACGGCGCCCCTTCAGCCATCGCGACGTTCTCCATTGTGGCCCGTGATTCCGTGACCGGTGAGCTCGGCGTTGCCGTCGCGTCACGCTTCTTCGCCGTCGGCTCGGTCGTGCCGTGGGCGAGAGCAGACGTGGGCGCCGTTGCGACCCAATCATTTGCGAACACCTCGTTTGGATGGACAGGACTTGATCTGCTCGCTGAGGGGAACGATCCGGAGAGCGCACTCAGAAAGCTGCTCGACGCCGATAATGACAGGAACCGGCGGCAGGTCGGGATCGTGTCCGGCTCCGGTGCCTCCGTGACATACACCGGAAGCGAGTGTCTTGCCTGGGCGGGCGGCCGATCGGGACGGAACTACGCCATCCAGGGCAATATCCTCGCGGGGGAGAGCGTCGTATCAGCGATGGAAAGCACCTTTGTACACACCGGCGGTACTCTCGCAGACCGTCTCTACCTTGCTCTCGTTGCCGGTGATCGGAACGGCGGCGATTCGCGCGGCAAGCAATCCGCCGCGCTGCTTGTCGTGAAGAAGGGCGCGGGGTACGGGGGTTACACGGACCGTGCAATCGACATCCGTGTGGATGACCACGCAGATCCGTTCGCAGAGCTGGGGCGGCTGCTCACGCTGGCGCAAGTGAACTACGCCTGGAATCAGGGCTGGACGCTCTTCATGGAGCGCCAGTACCAACCGGCGCTGCTTGCGCAGGAGCGCGCGGCGCAACTCGCACCGGATAATCCCGAAGTGTGGTACGATCTGGCCGTCATACGGTTGGCGGCAGGAAAGATGGATGACGCCCTGAGCGCGCTCGAAGCAGCACTGCGCATGAACCCGAAGCTTCGTGCGCAAGCCCGTGCCGACGGGGATCTCGCGCGGCTGCGCACGCTGCAGCGGTTCATTGATCTGACCAGGCCTGAGTAGTCAAAGCATATCGTTGCATCATCCCAAACCTTGCGGGCACTGCGGTGATCCGCCGGGGCAGGGGTTGCCCCGTTCAAGGCTAGTTGATCCCCGAAATCTTCACGTCGAAGATCCGGTCATCGCGCTGGATCGCTCTCACGACATCCATTCCCTGTACGACTCTTCCGACGATGGTGTACCGGCCGTCGAGATGCGGCTGCGGGGAATGGGTGACGAAGAATTGTGAACCTTCCGTATCCTTGCCCGCGCTGGCGATGCCGATGGTGCCCTCCTCGTACCGCATCAGAGAGAACTCCGAACGGAGAGTGAATCCAGGTCCGCCCCATCCATCTCCCCTGGGACAGCCCCCCTGGCTGACGAAATTCGGGACCACCCGGTGAAACGTGAGTCCGCGGAAGTATCCACGCTGTTGGGAGAGCTTCACAAGTGCCATCACCGTGAAGGGGGCCGCGCTCTTGTAGAACTCGGCTGCGACCTCGCCGCGGGCCGTCTCAATGGTCACCTGCAACGTCTCCGGAAGCGATGACAGGTACGGGAAATCGAAATCGGTGAAGAAGGGTTCCGGATCCGCGGGCACGCGGGAGAGGTAGTCGGCGCCGGTCAGCCGCGTGAGCGCCCGGGCTGCAGCAACGGCGATGGTCCGATCCCGTTGCCTAAGCTGGTCAAGCAACGGCAGTACGGCGCGGGTATCTCCCCATGAGCCGAGCGCCGCGATGATTTCGAGCATGGACTCCAGATCGTCGGGGAGCCGCTGGGCGTCGAGGGCCGCAATGAGGGCAGGGACAACGGTGGGATGGCGAAGTGTGGAGTCGCTGAGCACGCCGGCCGCAGTCCCGGTGACGGCAACATCCCTGCTCTCCAATGCGCGCAACGCCGCTGAGCGGGCGGAGGAAAGGAGCGTGGTATCCGACCTGTTTGTGCGTGCGAGGGAACCGAGTCCTTCAAGCGCCCCGCAGACGCGAACCGGATCGGAGTCCTCGACGGCCCGCATCAGCAACGGGAGCGTCGCAGGATCGCCCGTTGCGCCGTATGCACGCAAAAGGTCGGCGTAAAGGTGACGGTGCGACGGCAGACGGGGTCCGCCGTCGGCGAATGCGTTCCGGCCGACAATTGCGGCAAGCGTTTGCGCGGCTTCAGATTGCACCGGCCATGCAAAGTCGCCGCTTGCGTTGTACGCCAGATAACGAAGGTGACGGAAGACGTTCTCAGGATCGCTAGACGTGTCGGCTGCGATGAGATCGCTCGTGCGCAGCGCCGACAGCGCCGTGGTCGCAATCTGCACATCCGGATCATAGAACGCGCGCCGGAAGATCAGCAGGGAACCGGGCTCTTTCCTGAGCGGATAGAGCGCAAGCGATTTCAGCGCATTCACACGCACCCGCCAGTCCGCATCGAATTCAGCCATCCGGCGCAACGGCTCAACAGCCACGCGGTCGTTCTTCGCTTTGCCAAGGAGCGCCGCCAGGTTCATGCGGACCAACGGATCGGTATGCTGCCGGAGGAGGACGAGAAACTCGATGTCGTTGACGATCTCCGGATCATCGCCGATTCGCTGCAAGGCATACACCACCTGCCATGGTGTACTCTCCACCTGCCGCGTCCGGCGAAGAAGATAGCGAATCGCATCGGCGTTGACGATCCCCCGGATCGCATAGCGCGCGATACATAATGTCGTGCCCTCGGGATGCCGATCGGGATAGATGTTGCCCGAGCGGATCATGATGTCGTTGAGTCCTTCTTCCGTCCCGAACTTTCCGATCTCTTCAAGAAGGCGCTCAGGGACCCGGCTGTCCGGGAGCCGCTTCCAGATCAAATCGTTTTCGAGCCGCATCCTCGCCTCCTGTGACAACGCGATTGCGGTCTGCCCTATGGCAAAAGCAGCAGCTTCCTGGACCCGCCAGTCGGGGTCCGCAAGACGGCCGGTGAGGAGGGGAATGGCCTGGGTGTCCTGTATGCTGGCGAACGCTCGCACCGCGCGTTCCCGGATCAACGGGTCTGAGTCGCTGAGCAGGCTGACAAGTTTCCCATCATGCGTGGTTCTCCGGTCCTGGATGCGCAGGATGGCTTCCACCTTCTCCCTGTACTTGCGGGCGGCTTCGACTTCATCCTGTGCGTTCACCGAAGAACAGAGACAAAGAAACAGAAGGAGCGGGAGCGTTCGCATGAGAGGACCTGTGTGATAGGTGATGAGAGTCCCGGCTGCCCCCCGGGGTGCATGCGTACCGAAGAAAAATAGACAAAACCACTCAGAAGCTCAAGCGGAGCGCGTTTGATACTCATGTGTGTTTTGGCTATATTAAATGTTCAATTTCAAGGAGTTAACGGTGGCTCTTTTCTCCAAGCGGACGCACACATGCGGGGCGCTACGTTCGGAAGACATCGGGACGCGGGTGACGCTGAATGGTTGGGTAGATGTCCGGCGAGACCTCGGCGGAGTGATTTTCATCGACATTCGTGACAGGTACGGGAAGACTCAAGTCGTCTTCAATCCCCAGCGCCATGCCGGGGCTCATCAACTGGCAAAGGATCTCAGAAACGAGTTTGTCATTGCCGTGTCTGGCGTGGTGGAGAAGCGCCCCGAAGGGACCGAGAATCCCGAGATCCCAACGGGCATGGTGGATGTGCTTGCGGATGACGTCCAGATTCTGAGCAAAGCCGACACGCCGCCCTTTCCGATTGACGACAGCGTGGATGCCAGCGAGGATCTGCGCCTGAAGTACCGCTATCTGGACCTGCGCAGGCCCGTGCTCCAGCACAATTTGATGTTCCGGCACCGACTCTATCAGGTGGTGCACCGCTATTTCGACGAGCGCGGGTTTGTGGAAATCGAGACGCCGATCCTCATGAAGAGCACACCGGAAGGCGCCCGCGATTACCTGGTCCCCAGCCGCGTGCACAGAGGGAAATTCTATGCCCTGCCGCAATCGCCGCAGACGTACAAACAGATCCTGATGGTCTCGGGGTTCGACAGGTATATGCAGATCGTGAAGTGCTTTCGCGACGAAGACCTGCGGGCCGACAGGCAGCCGGAGTTCACACAAATTGACGTGGAAATGTCCTTCGTGGATGAGTCCGATATCCGGGACCTGACGGAAGGACTCATGCGCATCATCTTCAAGGAGTTGAAAGGGATCGACCTCACGCTCCCCCTGCCTTCCTTCACGTTCAAAGAGGCGATGGAGCAGTACGGGAGCGACAAGCCCGATATCCGTTTCGGCCTGAAACTGGGTTGCGTGAATGAACTCGTGAAGGATTGCGGCTTCAAGATCTTTTCGGAAGGGGTGAAGAAGGGAGGAACGGTCGCCGGCTTCGTAGTACCAGGGGGCGCAAGCTTCACCAGAAATCAGATGGACAACCTCGTGGACTTCACGAAATCCCTCGGCGCCGGCGGACTTGTGTACGCGAAATGGACGGAAAACGGTCTGGAGAGTCCGAGCGAGAAATTCCTCGGCAAAGACCTCCTGGAACGGATCATGGTACATCTGGGCGGGTCAAAGGGAGATCTGGCACTTCTGGTCTCGGATACCTGGACAAAGACGTACACCATTCTGGGAACGTTGCGTCTCGAAATGGCCCGGCGGCTGAACCTGATCGATGAATCAAAAATCGGACTTCTCTGGGTGCGGGAATTCCCGCTCCTTGAATACAGCGAAGAGGACAAACGATTCGTTGCCGTGCATCACCCGTTTACCTCCCCGCATCCGGATGACATCGGACTGCTGGAGAGCGATACCGCACGGGCGCGGGCCAGGGCGTACGACCTGGTGCTGAACGGCACGGAAGTCGCCGGAGGAAGCATACGAATCCACGATCAGACTCTCCAGAAGCAGATGTTTTCTCTGATGGGAATCGGGGAGGAAGAGGCCATGACGAAATTCGGGTTTCTTCTCTCCGCATTCAGGTTTGGTGCGCCCCCGCACGGCGGCATCGCCTTCGGTTTCGACCGGCTCACGATGCTGCTGACAGGAATGAAATCGATACGGGATGTCATGGCGTTCCCGAAGACCGCCAGCGCGGTGTCTCTGATGGACGAGGCGCCGAGCGAAGTCGATGACAAACAGCTTCGTGAGCTGCACATCCGCACCGTATGAAATCGCACATCCGGATCGCAAGCGGACAAGGTTTCTGGGGAGATCTCCCTCGCGCACCCGTGGATCAGGTGACGCTTGGACCGGTGGATTACCTCGTGATGGACTACCTGGCCGAGGTGACCATGTCCATCATGCAGAAACAGCGCCGGCGGGATCCCAACCTGGGATACGCACGCGATCTGGTACCGTTGCTGAAAGAGATCCTCCCCCGGTGCAGGGATGCCGGCATCAAGATCATCACCAACGGCGGTGGGGTGAACCCCGAAGGATGCCGGAAAGAAGTCCTGGGCGTGGCGCGGTCTCTGGGTATGAAGGGACTTCGCGTGGCTGTCGTGAGCGGTGATGATATCCTCCCCAGGCTGGATTCGTTGCTGGCAGGGGGCATCCTGCTCTCGGATATGGAAACAGGCGCTCCCATCAGTTCGGTGCGCGATTCGCTCGAGAGCGCCAATGTCTATTTCGGAGCCGCCCCCATCGTGGAGGCCCTGCGTATGGGTGCCGATATCGTCCTGACGGGACGCACGACTGACACCGGACTGACACTCGCGCCCATGATGTTCGAATTTGGCTGGAGCCCGACGGACTGGGACAAGCTGGCTGCGGGAACCGTGGCCGGTCACATCCTGGAGTGCGGAGCACAATCCACGGGTGGCAACTTCTCCGCCGATTGGAAAGCAGTGCCTGACCTTGCACGCATCGGCTTTCCCATAGCGGAGGCCTATCCGTCCGGCGATGTGATCATCACGAAGCACGAGAACACCGGCGGTATGGTCACGTGCGCGACGGTCAAGGAACAGCTCTTGTACGAGATAGGAGACCCGAGGGCGTACATCACTCCGGATTGCATCGCGGATTTCACATAAATACACCTCGAATCTGTCGGAGAAAACCGGGCTAAAGTGTTTGGTGTGAAAGGGAAACCGGCGACCGATTCATACAAAGTCTCGGCTTCGTACAGGGACGGCTACACGTGTGTCGGGTCGCTCACCTACGCCTGGCCGGACGCACTTGAGAAGGCGCGTGCCGCCGATGAGATTCTGAGAACGCGTCTGCGTGACCTTGGACTCGCCTTTGAAGAGATACGGACGGAGTACGTCGGCTTCAATTCCTGTCACGGCCGGCTTTCAGAGTCCGCCGATCCTCCGCAGGAAGTCATGCTCCGGGTCGGCGTCCGTGGACGAGATCGTGCTCCGATTGAACGATTCGCTCTTGAGCTGGCGCCGCTCGTGTTGACCGGACCGCCGTCGGTGACCGGCTTTGCCGGAGGAAGGCCAAAGCCCAGCGAGGTGATTGCGTTCTGGCCGGCACTCATCCCGAAGAGCGCGGTTCAGCCGACGGTTACGATGATGGAGTCCTGACGAAATGCGGATCCGGCTAATAGACATTGCGCATGCGCGCTCAGGTGATAAGGGGGATGCCGCAAATGTGGGGGTCATCGCCCGAAAGGACGAGTATTATCCGATTCTTGTGAAGTACCTGACGGCGGAAAAAGTCGCGCAGCATTTTTCGGGCATGGTGCTCGGACCGGTAGAACGGTTCGAGCTGCCGAATCTGGGAGCATTGAACTTCGTGCTCCACCGCGCGCTGGGAGGGGGAGGAACCCGTTCGTTGAAGCTGGATGCCCAGGGGAAGACCCTGGGGTCAGCATTGTTGCGATTTGAACTAGAAACCGAGGAACCATTCTCACTGTAAGGACAGGGCCATGCTAGAAGATCAGAAATCCGGTGTCAAAGAACTCATCGAACGGCTGAAGAGTCTCCGAGGTTATCTTTGACCTCGATGGAAAGGAAAAAATCGTAGCAGAACTCCAGCTGAAGGCGCACGCGCCGCATTTCTGGGATGATAATGTCGCCGCCCAGAAGGTCATGCAGGAAATAAGCACGCGCAAGGTCTGGATTGACGCCTGGACGGGGCTTTCCAGGAAGCTGGAAGACGCCCGCTCCTTCATCGAGCTGGCGGAGGAGTCGGGAGACCCGTCTTTCGAGGGAGAGATCACGCGGGAGCTGGAGGCCGTCCGGACAGGGCTTGAAGATCTCGAGTTCCGGAACATGTTGAGCGGTGACGATGACGAGCGCAATTGCATTCTGACGATCCATGCGGGGGCCGGGGGAACTGAGGCCCAGGATTGGGGCGAGATGCTCCTGCGCATGTACCTGAGATGGTGTGAGAAAAAAGGGTTCAAAGTGGGATTGGCCGACCGCCAGGATGGGGACGGCGCAGGCATCAAGAGCGCCACGATCGAAATCACGGGACAGTACGCTTACGGCTATCTGAAAGCCGAAAACGGTGTCCACCGGCTCGTCCGGATTTCCCCCTTCGATTCCAACGCGCGACGCCATACCTCCTTTGCGTCCGTCTTTGTCTACCCCGAAATAGAAGATGACGTCGAGATTGAGGTGAATCCCGCCGATCTGAAGGTCGATACCTTCCGCTCGGGTGGCAAAGGGGGACAGAACGTTAACAAGGTTGAAACCGCAGTACGCATTACGCATATCCCCTCAGGCATCATCGTGGCCTGCCAGCAGGAGCGATCCCAATTTCAGACCAGGGAGCGAGCCCTCCGGATGCTGAAATCGCAGTTGTATCAGCGCCGCAAGGAAGAAGAAGAGGCGAAGCGCGATGCGATTGAGAATTCAAAAAAGAAGATCGAGTGGGGAAGCCAGATCCGATCGTATGTCTTCCATCCCTATAACCTCGTAAAGGACCATCGGACCGACATCGAAACCAGCAATGT
>JADLEA010000149.1 GCA_020846365.1 Bacteroidota bacterium | reverse complement strand
TGATGCGTTACGCTGCTGTTCTGCAGCACCTGCACCGTGCCGGTATACGACCCTGCGGGCGCATCCGGCGGAATGTACACGTCGATCCATATGCCCTGCGTCCGGCCGGCGCCGATCGGGAATGGCGCTCCTCCAGCTCCGTTGGCTGGCGACTTGTTTGGTGCCTCCACCGGAACGAGCGCGTCCGGCAGCAATCCCATGTGCTCCGATTCCGGTGCCGGACGCGTCCAGCCCCAGGAGCCGCCCCACCTGGACCGTGACGTGACGTTGATGTAACTCTCCACAAAGATCTCGATCCGCTTCCCGACGAAGTTCATCGGATCGCCAACGCCGCCGGTGTTCGCAATTACGTAGCCGGGTCCCTGAAGATTGTCCAACCGCACATCCACTCCCGTGGCTCCCGTTCCGGCAGCTTCCAGGATCACCTGGAAACCAACGATTTCATTCCGTCCGCCAAAAATCTGGATACCGTTTCCGTCCCAAACCGGGTTGCGTGAATCCGTCCTGGCCCAGTGATTGAGATCGTCTTGCTTGACCTTTTCCCCTTCGTCCACTGCCCACACGCGGGTAACACCTGATTGAGCAAAGAGAACATCCTGAAACAGCACTGCCAAGGCCACCAATGGCAGGAATATCGCCTTCAGCATCTTAACTCTCCTTCTGGTATATGACCTATCTCACAGGATGTGTTTTAGATCACGGCATATGCCATGAGAGCGAGAGGGGAGAATGCCTGCAGGACGGCTGAAAAACGGGATTCTCGGGGGGTGGCGGAAGGCGAAAGGGAGAATCTTACAAGCGGGCGCGGGGGATTCTACAATCGCGAAGGGGATGCGGGAAGTGTTGACTATCTCCGGATATCATCGGAATCGGCGACGTGCGACGGGGATCCGGGCGGGGCCTGACACCGCTGTGCCTGCCGGAGGGAGGTCGGCAGGCACAGGGTGGCATAGAGCGGGGCCGCGGTCGCATCACAATCCGGCGGCTCCCGCATGACACGCGGTCTAGAAAAGCGTGTAGATGAACGGGGCGAGTGCAGATCCTTGCGTGAATACAAGTAAAAGGCCGAGGAGCAGAAGCATGACAATAATCGGTCCCAGCCACCACTTCTTCCTGACCTTCATGAAGGCCCACAGCTCCTCGAAAATCTGCAGTCGATGCAACTTGCTCATTGCGGAACGGTCTCCTCGTAGTGATTCAAAACTGGCGTTCGCATCTCTTGCGATCAAACGCGGCCCGATCACGCTTCCTCCAGTACGTAATCCCGGCGCGATCGAAGGACACATCAAGCAACGGCTTTCCGAACAGACGCATCAGCAGTCCGGTGGGAGTCAAGACAAGATAGAAGAAAACGCCAAGAATGAGACGCGTGTTGATCCAGGCCAGCACGAAGGCCAGTTTCATCCACACGCTGAAGATAGGACGGAGCAGTTGCGGAGTCAAGAGCCCGGCGGCAAGAAAGAGCATTCCTGCACCCGCACACCAGGGCCAGAATCCGTTCTGCCTGTACCACAAATAGGCGGAGATCGCTCCCAGGATGACACAGAAGGTGATCCCGAATTTGCGGAGCTCCCTGCGCGTGGTCTTCGAATCCTTCTGATCAGTCAAGTGCGAACTCCTGCATCCAGGACGAATCCTCTGTGAACTCCGGCTGGTCTTTTTTGGCCAGGAGGTAATGCCCCATGACCAGGGCGTCCATCTGGGTGCGCATGAAACACCGGTACGCCTCCGCGGGCGTGCAGACGATGGGCTCCCCCCGGACGTTGAACGATGTATTGATGATCACCGGACACCCCGTCTTCCGGTAGAATCGCTCGATGAGCTCCGCAAAGAGCGGATTGGTGTCACGAGTCACCGTCTGTACGCGCGCGGAATAATCAACGTGCGTGACCGCGGGAATGTCGGAACGCGGGATATTGAGTTTCTCAATGCCGAAGAGGTGTTCTTCGTCTCCGGTCATGGCAATGCGACGTTTGTTCACGACCGGGGCGACGAGGAGCATATAGGGGCTGTCGCACTCCATCTCGAAGTACTCCGAGACGTGTTCGCGGAGCACGGATGGTGCGAACGGCCGGAAGGACTCGCGGAATTTGATCTTGAGGTTCATCACGCCCTGCATCTTCGGGGAACGCGCATCACCCAGGATACTGCGCGCACCGAGGGCGCGAGGTCCGAATTCCATTCTCCCCTGATGCCAGCCGACCACGTTCTCTCCGGCGATGAGATCTGCCACCTCCTCAAGTAGGTCCTCCCGGGAGAGCTTTCTGTAGACGGCGTGGTGTGTCGTGAGGAAATCCTCGATCTCTTCATCGGAGAAGGCAGGACCCAGCAACGAACCGCTCTGGCTGTCCCGCCCGGGAACGGTGGTCCGGTCTTTCTCCAGATACACATGCCAGGCGTACAGGGCGGCTCCGAGTGCTCCGCCTGCGTCGCCTGCCGCCGGCTGGATCCAGATGTTCTCGAACGGGCTCTCCCGGAGGATCCTCCCGTTGCCAACGCAATTGAGCGCTACCCCGCCTGCAAGGACCAGATTCCGCTCGCTGGTCTCCGCGTGCACGTGCCGCGCCATGCGAAGCATGATTTCTTCGGTGACCTCCTGAAGCGACCTCGCCAGGTCCATTTCACGCTGCGTAAGCGGGGACTCCGGTTCGCGGGGCGGACCCTCGAACAGCGCGCTGAATCTGTCATTGGTCATCCGCAATCCGGCGCAGTAGTCGAAATACTCCATGTTCATCCTGAACGATCCGTCGGGCTTGAGATCCAGCAGATGGTCGTAGATCGTTTGCACAAACCGCGGTTCGCCGTACGGTGCAAGACCCATGACCTTGTACTCCGCCGAGTTCACTTTGAAGCCGGTGAAGTACGTGAACGCGGAATAGAGCAGACCGATGGAATGGGGGAAGTTCAGATCGGCGAGGATGTGGATGTCGTTGCCGCTCCCGGTGCCATAGCTGGTCGTAGCCCATTCTCCGACGCCGTCCATGGTGAGAAACGCCGCGCGATCGAATGGGGACGGGAAGAATGCCGATGCGGCGTGAGATTCGTGATGCTCCGGGAACAGGATCGGACCGGTGTAACGAAGCTCTTCGCGGATGAGCGACGGAATCCAGAGCTTTTCCTTCAACCAGAGCGGCATGGCCATGAGGAAGGAGCTGATGCCCTTCGGCGCCATCGCCAGGGAGGTTTCGAGGATCCTCTCGAATTTCAGAAGGGGCTTGTCGTAGAATGCGATGTAGGCAAGATCTGCCGCCGTGATGCCGGCGGACCGCAGGCAGTACTCCGCGGCATGCACGGGAAAGCCAAAGTCGTGTTTCTTCCGGGTGAATCGTTCTTCCTGGGCGGCCGCAATGATCGCCCCATCCTTCAGCAGTGCCGCGGCTGAATCATGATAGAAGCACGATATCCCGAGGATATGCATCCGTCATCCCTGCAGAGACACCTTCACGATGACGACGCCTTGCCGTTCCCGGCCAGCGACGCGTGCAGGATTGCGGCGATGCGTTCGGCGCTCTTGCCATCCCAGAGCGGGGGGACAGTTCCTTGTTTCTTCTCACCGCCGAGGATTTTGAGGCACACCTCAAGAGCATGCTCCATGTTGACCCCCACAAGGTGGTTCGTCCCCATAGACACGGTAATCGGGCGTTCCGTGTTGGGGCGAAGGGTCACGCACTGGACGCCCAGGTAGGTACTCTCCTCCTGGATCCCTCCGCTGTCGGTCAGAATGAGGTCGGCGTGTTCAATGAGCGCCAGAAAATCAATGTAGCCCACCGGTTCCAACGTCGTGATATTGGAGGAGAATTTCGAGCGGAGTCCCAACTGCTCCAGACTCTTGAGCGTCCGGGGATGCACGGGGAAGATGACCCTTCGATGCGATGCCAGAGTGTTCAGGAGGTTCACGGTGCCCTGGAGGCCTTCAAAACTGTCGACGTTGCTCGGGCGGTGCAGCGTGACGACAACATAGGTTCCGGGCGTGAGGTTAAGGGTCTTGAGAATCTCGGAGGACTGCGCCTTCTCCAGATGCTGGGCGAGGCTGTCGATCATCACATTCCCGACGAAGTGGACTTTTTCCGGAGCAACGCCCTCCCGCGAGAGGTTGTCCAGTCCGCTCTGTTCCGTCACGAACAGATAGTCCGCCAGCGAATCGGTGACGATCCGGTTGATCTCCTCCGGCATCGTCCGGTCCCAGCTCCGCAGTCCGGCTTCTACGTGCCCGACGGGGATCTGGAGCTTTGCCGCAACGAGGCTGCAGGCGACGGTGGAGTTCACATCTCCGACGACCAGCACGAGATCAGGACGGTCAGCCAACGCAACCTTTTCGAATTCCACCATGATTCTCGCCGTCTGCTCCGCGTGGCTGCCCGAACCGACGCCCAAATGGAAGTCCGGCGCCGGAAGCCCCAGGTCGGAAAAGAAGACCTTGGACATCTTCTCATCATAGTGCTGGCCGGTATGGCAGATCTGGTGCTGGAGATCACGCGCATACGGACGAAGTGCCCTGTCAATAGGCGCGATTTTCATGAAATTGGGTCGTGCCCCAACAACGGAGAGCACCGTTTTCATAGCGAGCCCTTCTTGTAGACGTTAAGGAGAAATACCGGCCGGAGTGTTTCTTCCGGTCTGGATCGTATCGACCATGCACCCACTGCCGGCTTACCCGGGTGCACGCCGGGTTGATTTTTGCAGGGGTCTGACGTACCTTGTTGTGACGCCATGGAGACCATCAGAATTATTCTCGCCGTGATTCGTGCAAACCGATTCTCTCTCCTCCCCTGACAACCTCTGACTTGAGTGAACGAGGCATACCTCACATCCACAATGGAAACGCCGGGACTCCGCGTCGGAGTCAACGGCTCAGGTTACGTCATTGAGCGCCTGATCACGAGTCTGCCCTTTGGACGGGCGCAGATAGTCCGGACGTATGATCTGCTCAATATCTGGAACTTCACGCAGCGGTTCTTGTTCCCCCGCACGCCCGGCACCGCCTTCGCCAATTGCTTCCATTGCGACCTCGGACTGAATCGGGTTCGCCTGCTGCATCTTGTGAACACGATCTCTTGTTCGCCGACGCCGTGGATCGTCTCGTACGAACACTACCTTCCCCGGTGGAACGTGTCGTCGGATTTTGGTCTCCGGCTTCTTGCAAAGACGGCATGCCGCCGGGTCATCGCCATCAGTCAGTACGCACTCGATGAAATGAACGAATCCCTCCGGCATAGCCCGTATCGCGATGCCATACTTTCAAAGACCATTCGCATAAATCCCCCCCAGCCGCTCTTGGTCCGGTCGGCACGGGAGAAAGCGGTTCTACCCGGTCCCGTGACGTTTGCCTTTGTGGGCCGGGATTTCTTTCGGAAAGGCGGCCTTGAGGTGCTCCATGCATTCGCGCGGCTAAAACAGGAGCGACGGCAGTTCCATCTGCACCTCGTGACTACCTTTGGCTACGGCGACTACGCGTCGCGATCAACATCCGATCATCTCCGGAAGGCCCGCAAGGCGATAGAAACCCTGGGAGACAGAGTTTCGGTGCACAGGCATATCCCCAATCCTGCGGTCCTCAATCTCCTGCGCAGATCACACGTCGGGCTGCTGCCTACATACGACGACACCTACGGGTTCTCCGTCCTCGAATCCCAGGCGGCGGGATGTCCTGTCATCACGACCGATGTGTGCGTCATGTCGGAGATCAATGATCCCCGGATCGGCTGGGTTATTCCCATCCCTCAGACTGAGCGAAAGGTTGCCTTGCGATCCACTGACCAACATCTGCGCAACATTTCCGCCGCGATCGAAGAGGGGGTGTACGCCGCCGCCTCCGAGGCCATCCGAAATCCCTCCCTGGTCGTCGCGAAGGCGGACGGCGCGCTTGACCGGATCTCCCGCGAACACGATCCGTTGAGCATCATGCGTCGGACGGAAGAGGTGTACTTCGAGGCCCTGGCCTGAGACCCAACCCCCTAGACTACAAGGATCTCCGCCTGCAGGTCCAGCGAACGGACGTGTTGCGTGATCTCCTCCGCATAGATTGGGTTCATGACGACGACCGCGTCGGGACGGAGTGCGCGCAGGGTCTCCGGCGCCACGATCTCCTGGCCTGTGCCCGGGACAAACTTGCCTGACTTGCGCGGGTTCAGATCCACCACGGCCCGCACAGGCGAGGGCTCCCCCAACGTATTCAGGAAGGTCACGCCTTTGGAACCTCCACCCCAAGTGACGACCTTCTTCCCTTCCGCCTGCCATGCCGCGAACCGTGCTTTCCACACGCCGACATGTGTACGGTATTTGTCCTCGAATTCATCGACCATCGGTTCGATTGCTGCAGGGGACGCCGTGAGGATTGTCTGCAGCCGGCCCTGCCGGTCCGCAGAAGGCCGTCCTTCGATACCAAGGAACTGACTTTCGTACAACTCCTCGATCCTCGTCACATCGAAACCGCCCTCGCAGAGCGCACGGGCGAGCGACGGCGCCGTGAAGTAGGAACAGTGTTCGTAAATGAGGTCCCAGATTCCGAGGTCCTTGAGCGTGAAGAGCGCGTTCGGGACTTCCCAGAACACGACGGTGGAGGGTTTCTCCCGGAGCGCCTCGCGTACGCTCCCTGCAAACGGTACCGGATGCTGGATGTGCTCGAGCACGTGCCTGCACGTCACGAGGTCTGCCGCAAAGGATCTGTATTTTGGCGAATAGAAATCCCGGACGATGGTCATTCGTTCGGCCCGCCCGGGGTCCATGTGTTCGGGTTGATAGCTGGGATCGAAGCCGATGCCCTTGTTTTCTCCCCGCTCGCACAGAAGTGACAGGAAGTCCCCTTTTCCGCAGCCGATGTCTATTACCGTCTTGTTCCGGATATTATGCCGCATGATGATATCATCCACGAGGCCCTCTGCATAGGCCTGGAAGCGCGGCGAGAAATGCAGAGAATTTTCATATGCCTGGGTGTACTCCATCAGCCGGGGATCAAACCGGACGTTGAACACGTGTCCGCACCGGTCGCAAAAGGCGAGAAGCATGTCTCCGCGCGGCGCGTTGAAGGCCTGTGCTTTCGTGTCCCAGAGGACGTTGCAGTGCACGGGTACCGCGCGAAGCTCCATGAAGGTCTTGAATGCTGTTGCACCGCAGACGGTACATGCAGGCGCACGAGCAGGGCGCATGGGGTCAGACATCGGTGTCATCTGGTCCTTCGGAGCTGTGGTCGTTCACGTCGGCCGCTTATGCCTTTTCAAGCGCGCTCTTGACCACGGGCGTCCGCAGATTCTTCACCAGCTCGTGGGCAAGAAACCTTTTGAATGAGTACAGCCAGTAGGAGAGCCAGAATAGGCACATCAGTCGGTCCCGTATCGGCATGGGTATGCGGAAGATGAAGAGGAAATACTCCCGGAACTGCCTCCAGAACGGAAACGAAGCCTTGCCCGCCATCTTCGGATCAAACCAGACCGCTCGTTCCTGCCAGTCCTCGAAGACCTCCGTCGAGCTCGCCTTGTGGATCCGGTGCAGGAAGAGAATCTCCGGCACCATATGGAAGGGCCCGTAAAGACAGAGCTCGACCAACAACGTGCGATCCGAGTCCGTGTATGCCTCGATCAGCTTCGTCTTCATCAACACTTCCGTGCGAATCAGGCCAAAGACTTCTTCACAGCGATAGTCCAGCTTCACCATCTTACGGAAGCGTTCTGACGGCCTCGGCGACACTGCACGCTTGTCCCGGGGGATGTGGCTGTGGTATTTTGAGGGGAGCTGATTCCCGTGCTCGTCGATGTCCACCTGGTCCGTGAAACAGAGCACGACCTCCGGTCTGGACTCCAGTACCGCGACGCACCGCTCCAGGTACTCGGGTTGGATGGGGTCGTCGTGCGCCAACCATTTGAAGTATTTCCCCCGCGCGGCCTTTGCTACGTTGCAGAAATTCCACGCCGCACCGTTGTTCTCCTCGGCCCGAATATACCGGACTCGCGAGTCGGACGCAGCGTAGCGATTGCAGATCGCAGCGGTCCCGTCCGTGGAACCGTTGTCCGAAATGATGACTTCATAGTCCTGATAGGTCTGCGCAGCGATGCTGTCCAGAGTGATCTGTAGGAACTTTTCCCCATTTCTGACAGGAACACCGAGGCTGACGGTAGGGGAAAAGGATTGAGCGTTGTTCACTTCGTCCTCACGGTCTGAAACGCATACACGAGAATCTCCGGGCGCCCGCTCCCCGGGCCACGAGCCCGGAACGAGAGATCTGCCCGGAGAGCATGAAACCCGCGGCTTCGCCGCTTACAGCGGCTGCGGGATTTCGGTCTGCCGTGCCTGGCGGCATGCCACCCCGCCAGGCGGACCTGAGCGTCAGAGAATTTTCGGCTTGGGAATGGGGATGATGAACTTCCCGCCCTTCGCCCGATATGCCTCCTGTTGCTTCATGATCTCTTCGGCAAAATTCCACGCCAGGATGACAACGTAGTCCGGCATGTCTTCTGCGAGTTTACCGGGCGGATAGATGGGCAGGTGGTTCACGCCCATATACTTGCCGTGTTTGAATGGATTGAGGTCCACGACGTAATCCAACAACCGCTTGTCCAACCCCACGTATGCCAGCATGGTCGTGGCTTTTGCCGCCGCTCCGTAGGAGGCAATGGACTTCCCTTCTACTTTCAACCTTTCCAGGATGTCCAGCATGGATGTCCTGATCGATTCCACGCGCGAGGCGAAGTCACGGTAGTAGCTCATCTTGTCGACCCGCCGCTTCTTCTCCGTCGCCAGCAAGCTCTTCACGCTTTTGCCCACCCTCTCGAAGGGCTCCACAAACAGACGGATGGTCCCACCGTGCACCGAAACCCGCTTGATTTCGTTCAGGAACAACCCGTGACGCCGGAACAACTTGTCCAGCGCCGTCACGGAGAAATAGCACAGGTGCTGGTGGTAGATGGTGTCGAATTCGCAATGATCAACCAGGTCAACCAGGTAAGGACATTCGATTACCGCGACGCCGTCGTCTTTGAGGATGATCCTGATGCCTTCGACGAATCCGTTGAGGTCCGGCACATGCGCGAGGACATTGTTGGCAAGAAAGACGTCGGCGGCTTTGCCCTCTTCCTTCCGCAGGCGCGTCGCAAGCTCTTTGCCGAAGAAGGTGATCATCGTGGGGATGCCGTTTTCCTGCGCCTTGCGCGCCGGTGCCTGGGCGGGATCGATGCCAAGTACCTGGATGCCGCGCTGATGGAAATTCTGCAGCATGTAGCCGTCGTTGCTGGCTGCCTCGACAACGAGATGGGTGCTGTCCATCTTCCGCCGTTCGATCAAGTGTTCAGCGCTCTCACGGAAGTGTTTCAAGAGCGAGGGCGAAACCGAGGAGAAATACGGGTACTCGGGCCCGAAGAGAATCTCCGGGGCAACGGACACCGTAATCTGCACCAGCGAACACGAGGGGCAGAACACGAGGTCGAGCGGGGCCGTGATCTCCGGTTCCCGCAACTGGTCATGGGTCACCAGCCGGTCCGCAAGCGCAGTCCGACCGAAGGAGAGAATCAGCTGCAAGTCTTTCCGTCCGCATGAACGGCAGGCAGGATACTTCGTCTTCATGATGGGTATGTCCTTGTCAGGAAGTGGTTTTCCACCGGAGATCGGGGCCGAGCCGGCCGGAACTCAGGAGCATCTTGATGTGATCGATGCGCTTGTACTTCGGCCCTTCAAAGTCGTCGAGCTTCAGTCCGACGTTTCTGTACGCTTTCAGGAGTTCTTCGGCGCCCTTGCGCGCATCCCAGGCCGGTTTGAAATACGGCAGCGTCTTTAGAATCTTGGTGCTGTCCACGCGGTAGCACCGCTTGTCAGGCCCCGCATCCTTCGCATACTCGATGACCGTGTCGGGGACAGTGGCTTTGACGATATCCGCCAGTTCGCGGATCCGGTAGTTGTCTTCATTCCGCGCGACGTTGAATGCCTGGTTATGAGCGGCCTCAATGGGCGCTTTGAGCACGGCGATAAACGCGCGAGAGATATCTGCGATGTGGACGATCGGCCGCCAGGGTGTGCCGTCACTCTTGATGAAGACCTTCCCCGTGGTGAACGCCCAGGCAGTCAGGTTGTTCAACACCAGGTCAAAGCGGAGACGCGGTGAGACCCCGAACGCCGTCGCATTGCGCAAGAAGGTCGGGCTGAAGCCGCTGTCCGCCATCTTGGACACGTCCTGTTCCACCCGCACCTTCGAAATGCCGTAGGGTGTGACGGGGTTGAAGGCCGATTCCTCGTTCAGCAGGTCTTCTCCTCCCGCGCCGTAGTTGCTGCACGACGACGAGAAGACAAACCGTCTGACGCCCGCTTTCTTGGAGAGCTCGGCGAGCCGCACCGAGCCGAGGTGGTTGATATCGTACGTCAGATTGGGGTTCAGATCGCCCAGCGGGTCGTTGGACAGGCCTGCCAGGTGGATGACCGCATCGAAGCCGCGCAGGTCCGAGAGCTCTACATCCCTCAGGTCCTTCTTGACATTCGGCACGTTGACGATGCCCTCACCGAAGGTCGACCGCTCGTACAGGTCGCTGTCCAGCCCCACGACGTCGAATCCTTCGGCAAGCAGCATGGGAACCATGACGGTGCCGATGTAGCCCAGGTGACCGGTAACGAGTACGCGCATATCAATCCTCCCAAACTTTCCAGGGTGCACCGCCGTGCTGCCAGAGGTCTTCGAGCAGCTTCTTGTCACGAAGGGTATCCATGCACTGCCAGAACGAGGTGTGGCGGTATGCCATCAACTGGCCGTCGGCGGCGAGCCCTTCGAGGGGGTCATGCTCCCATTGTGTCTCATCGCCTTTGATGTACTTGAAGATCCCGGGTTCCAGGACAAAGAAGGCCCCGTTGATCCATCCTTCTCCGGTCTGGGGTTTCTCCAGGAATTCCACAATCTTGTCGCCGTCGAACACCATATGGCCGAATCGCGCCGGGGGCCGCACGGCGGTGAGCGTCGCGAGCTTGCCGTGTGCCTTGTGGAACTTCATCAGATTGCCAAGATGCACATCCGACACGCCGTCCCCCCAGGTCAACATAAACGTCTCGTTGCCCACGTAGGGCTGGAGACGTTTGATGCGTCCGCCGGTCAGGGTGGCGATGCCGGTGTCCACGAGCTGCACGGTCCAGTCCGGCCGGGAGCTCCCGTCAATATCCACCGTTCCCGAGCGCATGCGCACGGTCATGGCGCTGCTGTTGAGGTTTGCATAGTCCACCATATACTTCTTGATCACTTCTCCCTTGTAGCCGAGGGCGATCACGAAGTCCTTGAAGCCGTAATGGGCATAGTGTTTCATGATGTGCCAGAGGATCGGGCGCCCTCCGATTTCCACCATCGGTTTGGGTTTGACTTCCGTTTCCTCGACCAGGCGTGTGCCGACACCGCCGGCAAGAATGGCGACCTTCATGCTGGACATCCTCTCCAAAAAGAACGTGATGGGACTAGAGTTTGCGAATGATGCGGGCCGGGACGCCGGCCACGACCGTATTGGGCGGCACGTCTTTGGTGACGACGCTGCCGGCGCCGACAATGGCGTTCTCCCCGATCGTCACGCCGCACAACACCGTAGTGCTCGTGCCGATGGAGGCGCCCTTCTTGACCAGCGTCGGCACGACCTTCCAGTCGGCCTCGGTCTGCATAGCCCCGTTGGGGTTGGTGGAACGCGGGAACTTGTCATTAATGAACGACACGTTGTGCCCGACAAACACGCCGTCTTCAATCGTGACGCCTTCGCAGATGAAGGTGTGGGATGAGACCTTGCAGTCGGCGCCGATCTTCGCGCCTTTCTGCACTTCCACAAACGTCCCGATTTTTGTCCGGTCCCCGACTTCGCACCCGTACAGGTTCACGAAATCGTAGACCTTTGCGTCTTTGCCGAGCTTTACATCAGGGGCGATTTTCTGAAACGACATAAGTCTGCTCCGCGTGTCATGGATACGAGTGCGCTGCCGCCTTCAGGACGTCAGGGGAATCATGGCGCCATTCTGTGCGAGCGAGAGTTGTGTGGCTTCGAGGATCCTGACCACCTTGAGACCGGATTTGCCGTCGGTCGTGGGTCGCCGTCCCGTCTTGATGGCGTCGACGAATTCACCCACCATGAGGCTCAGAGCTTCATTGAGGTCGATCCGCGGAGCCCACATGTCTCCCGTCCGGTATTGTACCAGGACCTTGTAGATGGATTCGCGCTCTTTGATATCCACGCCCTTGTCGTACACCCGGATCTTCTCGCTCGGCTCCATATCGTCGTAGACGACCATCAGCTTGCTGCCGCCGATGAGGATCTTGCGCACCTTCACCGGCGACATCCAATTGACATGGAAATGCGCCAGGAGCTGGTTCGCATAGCGCACGGTGATGTAGGCGATATCCTCTTTGTCGCTGAAATGTTTCGTGCCTACGGCCGACACGCCCGTCGGTTCCTGCCCGATGATATAATCCATAATCGAGAGATCATGCGGGGCAAGATCCCACACAACGTTCGTGTCGTGCTGGAAGAGGCCGAGGTTCACCCGGACGGAATCGAAATACATGATCTCGCCGAGACGCCCGTCGTCCACAAGTTCCTTGACCTTCCGGACCGCGCCGGTATACACAAACGTGTGGTCGACCATCAGGACGAGCTTGTTCTTTTCGGCCATGTCGATCAGCTCTTTGCAGTGCTCGGCGCTTCCCGCCATCGGCTTCTCCAGGAGCAGGTGTTTGCCTGCCTGAAGGGCTTTCAGACCGAGGGGGTGGTGCGTGGAGACCGGCGTGGCAATCGCAATGGCCGTGACGTCTTTCCGATTGAGCAGCTCGTCATAGGTCTTTGCGGTTTCGAGCGACGGGAACTTCTGTTTTGCCAGAGCAAGGCGCTTTTCAGAGGAGTCATAGCACACGACTCCCTCTACGGAGGACGTTCCCTGGAAATTGCGTACCAGGTTCGGTCCCCAGTATCCGAAACCGACGACACCAATTTTCATCAAGAGGATTTCCTTATTTGGCCCCGGAGCCGAAGAGCATCACGGGAAGCGTTTTGAGCAGGAGACCGAAATCGAGCAGCACGGACGCGTTCTGAATGTAGTAGAGGTCGAGGACCACCATATCCTCGAATCCCACAACGCTCCGTCCTGCCACCTGCCACATGCCCGTGCAGCCGGGCATCACGCTGAGGCGGCGCTTGTGCCACTCCTCGTAGTGATCCCATTCGAACGGGAGGCAGGGACGCGGACCGACGAGGCTCATGTCGCCCTTCAGCACATTGAACAGCTGCGGCAGCTCGTCCAGACTGGTCTTGCGGAGGAATCTTCCAATCGGCGTCACGCGCGATTCGTTGACGATCTTGGTTGAGGCCTTTCCGGCAGGCTTGACTTTGGTCTTGGTGTTCATGAACTCCACGACGGTCTTCTCCCGATCGCTGTCCTTGTCGCTCCCGACCGTCATGGACCGGAACTTGTAGAACTTGAACGGACGACCGCCCTTCCCGATACGGGTTTGCGCGAAGAAGATGGGGCCCCGGGAGTCCACACGGATCAGGATGGCAATCACGATGAACATGGGCAGCAGGAACAGAAGGCCTATCGCTGCGAGCACAGAATCGAAAACGCGCTTGTATCCTTCGAGGAACGGACTCGGGCTGAACTGGGAGATCCCCACCACCGGCAGATTGCCGTACTTCTCGATGAACAGCCGGGCCGGGACGACGTCGTAGAGCGGGGAAGAGATCTTCACCACGGCATCCGTCGTCGTCGCAATTTCGAGCACGTTGATCAGACGGCCGTGATCCACATTCTCGAGGCTGACAATCACTTCCTGTACCTCGAAGACCTTCACAATGTCCTTCAGTTCAGAGACGCGGCCGACGACTTTCGCCCGGTTGAACACGACCTTGCCGAGAGGCAATTCGTCATCCAGGAAGCCGACCAGGTTCAATCCGAGATGGTCGTTGAGGAAGAGATTGATCGCGAGGTTTTTGCCGTTCTCGCCCGCGCCTACAATCAGGGCGTTGCGGTGGAACACCTTGCGGCGCGAGAGCCAGAGATACAGATTGCGGAAGACCACGACACGGCCGCCCACCAGCAGGACGGTGGAGATCACCGTGAAGTAGATCATCGCGAGGCGGCTGTCCAGGATCCACGTTGCCCGGATGAAGAACGCCAGCAGTGCCAGGCCGAGAATGGTGTAGAACAAGGCCTTGATGATCCGCACCGTCTGGTCTGCGACAGTGATAAAGACATTCACGGTGTACAGACTCTGGTAGCGGAACACGAGCGTGGCGGCAGCGCCAAAGATCACCAGGAACACGATCTCGCCTTCCAGGGGAGCGCCGACGATCGTGAATTCCCCGGCAAAATCGCGGCCGCGGAGGACGATCGCAAGGAACAACGCCGCAACAATCGTGAGCCAGTCGAGGATGGGGAGGATATAAGCGTATGCAGGTCGTTTTTTCAACGATACCATATTCTTGTACCCTTCAGGATAAAAAGCCAGCCATGCTGACCCGATTAAGGTTAAAAAAAAGCGCGTCCAAATGCAACTCGACGGTGTAGCTTCTACTCTTCATTGTGTGTGTACAATGTAGAAAGGTCCG
>JADLEA010000148.1 GCA_020846365.1 Bacteroidota bacterium | reverse complement strand
AGCTGCTTGCCTCGCACCCACACCTGCTCTATCAAGTCTGGACACTCGCCATCGAAGAGTGGGGGTCCACCGATGCCAGCGCATTCCGCGAAGGAAAGATCGTCGTCCCCACATTCACGGGGATGCGCCCCACGTACGACCTCTTTCTGACACAGATCGCGCGCACGGCGAGGTGGTTTAGCAAGGAAGAGCACTTCCGGGAAATGGCCCGCCTCGGCTCCACGTATGCAGAGGTCAACGGCCTGGCGTTCCCCGTCCCATTCGAAACGGGTCCGAAGGGTGAGTTGCTTCACCGGTTCTACACCTACTGCCCCGCCCTGGATCAGTTTGTCACTAGCCAGCTCAACAAGGGGATCTACGATCAGGACTATCTTCAGGCAAACCTGAACAACCTCAAGACGAATGCGGAGTATGCTCTAAAGTACGGTCTCACCCCGGGTCTGGTCTGTTTCGAACCGAGGTCAGTGCCGGACGAGCTGTTGCAGCGGTATCCGGTGCTGCGCGGAGCGCGTGTCGATCATCCCATGAGGAGCTTCCGTCCCCGCTTCAACCTCTCCGTCGCCCATCCCGTCGTGCTTGATCACTATGCCGAGATGATGGAGAACCTGATGCACGAGGTTCCGTCAATCGAGTACATGTCCATCTGGTCCAATGACAGTGGGGCCGGGTTCGAATACACCAGTTCGCTGTACGTCGGACGCAACGGAGGCGGATATCTTGTGCGGGAATGGCTTGCCTCCAAGGACATCGCGGCTGCGGCGGCGCTCAACCTGGTTCGCTTCATGAAAACCCTGAGAGACGCGGGGCGTAGAATCAATCCGCGCTTCCGCACGCTCATCCGTTTGGAACCGTTCTGGGAAGAGCACGATCATATCTGGGCACTGCTCGAGAACGGTCTGGATGTTGAGGTCTCGTCGCTCCTCACCAGAGGTTGGGACCTTGCGTACAAGCATCCAAAATATGAAGAGGTGCCGCAAATCCACGGGACGGCCCTGTACAACACGTTTGTGGAACAGGAACGCAAGATCCTGGTGGACCTGGAAAGCAAGGGAGCCAGCGCGGATGTGTACTTCGTACCCGGAATTCTGGGGAACCACGAACCGCTGATTGGCATTCCATTTCCGGGACTCGTGCACAAGAAGCTCTCCGACATGGCCGACCGGTCGGTGACCACCGCTGCATACCAGGGCGGGCCGACTCCACCTTCGTTCGCGCCGTACAACATCAACCAGGAAGTCATACGGGCATTCCAGTTCGACCGCGCGCTGGATCTTCCGGCGTTTCTCCGGAGGAAAGCGGTGGAATGGATCGGCGAAGATCTCGCCGATGACCTGGTCCGGCTCTGGGCACTTTCGGAAGAGGCATATACTTCCTTCCCCATCCCCATCTGGATCTACTCGGGTTGGGGTGTCTGGTACCGGCTGGCCATCCGGCCGATCGTCCCGAACATCGAGGCGATCCCCGAAGCCGAACGCGCGTACTACGAAGACTTCCTGCTTGCCACCACCCACAATCGCACCCGTGTGGATTTCCGGTACGATGTCGGATTCGATCTGATCGAACCTCCTCGCGCATGGAAGGCCATCAAGCATATGCAGGAGGATCTCTTCCCTGCGATGGAGAAGGCGGTCGCCCTTGCGGAATCCATGCTGAAACGCGCGAAGACAGAACAGGCAAAGGCATGCGCTCAGGACCAATACGACCGCATCTTCGCGTTGCGGTGCTGGTACCGGACGGAATACGCGGTTACTGCATGGGTCGCGGGAGTGCATACGTACCTGGGGACGACCGACCCTGTGCAGCGCAAGGAATGCCGTGATCTCCTGCGCACGATGGTACTGGATGAGATCCAGAACACAAAAGATCTCCTCCATCTGTGGGAGACATCCAGGACCAACTGGCTCATCATCTCCGATGTCGCCGAGACCACGTTCATCTACTACAAAAACATCGGCGAGTTCTTAAAGAAGAAGATTGCCCTTATGGCCGGCCGTGAGAATGATGAGCCGTATGTCGATCCAGACTTCCAGTGGCGTGTTCCGGGTTTCACGCCCAAGGACAGGAAATAGACTCAGCGAGAGGTCATACAGTCGTCGTTGCGCCGGATTCCTTCAAAGGGTCTCTAGACGCTCTTGCCGTGGCAGCGGCTATCGCCGAGGGTGTTCGCGACGCGCTGCCACAGGCGGAGGTGCGCCTGCATCCTGTCGCCGACGGCGGCGAAGGATTGCTGGATGTACTGCTACCGGTGATGGGCGGGATTCGGTGCGAAACGGAGGTATGCGGCCCGCTCCCGGACCAACGGGTGCGAGCGTCGTGGGGCTTCGTGGAGCAGGCGGAGGTTGCCATTGTTGAAATGGCGCAAGCCGCCGGACTCGGGCTGGTCCCGACCGACCGGAGGGACCCACGTTTCACTACAACCTTCGGCGTTGGGGAACTCCTCCGTGCAGCACTTGACCGTGGGGCCAGGACGATCGTTGTAGGAATTGGCGGCAGTGCCACCAACGACGGCGGCGCAGGCATGGCCCGGGCCCTCGGTGCGAGACTTCTGGATACGAACGGAAATCCCATCGGCCCCGGAGGGGCGGCACTATGTGATCTCCACACGGTCGACATTTCCGCCATGGATTCCAGGATCAAGATGGCGTCCATTATCGTTGCGTGCGATGTGGAGAACCTCCTTACCGGACCAGAAGGCGCCACGGCTGTGTACGCTCCTCAAAAGGGGGCGACGCCGGCTCACGTGGCACAATTGGAGCGCTGCCTGGAGCGGTACCGGGAGGTGCTTCTGGCACAGTGCGGGATCGACGTTCAGGAGTTTCCCGGGAGCGGTGCCGCCGGCGGCCTGGGCGCAGGCATGATCGTGTTTGCCGGCGGCCGGCTGCGTTCCGGTATAGACCTGGTTCTGGATCTGACGCAATTCGACGCGAGGCTGAAGGGCGCCGACATGGTCATCACCGGAGAAGGTTCGCTGGATGCCCAGACGAAAAGCGGGAAGGCGTTGAGCGGGGTGCTTCGCCGCGCCCGGGTAGCGCGGATTCCCGTCCTGGCGGTGGCAGGTAGGATAGAGGGAGATCCCGCACGCCTGAAGGGGTTGGACGGATTTGCAGATCTCATTGCACTCGTCAACGACGACACCTCACCTGAAGAAGCAATGAAACATGCGGCTGCGCTTGTGAGAGAGAGAACATCAACGCTTGTGCGGAAATACCTCGGCTGAGAACGGAGCACCATGGTACGCGTGGGTTTGATCGGCTGTGGCAGCATCGGGGCAGATCATGCCGGCTGGTTATCCCGCCGGCAGGATGTGGAAATCCGCGCCTTTTGTGACTCCGACGAATCGCGCGCCCGTGGATTTGTCGAACGGTTCGGAGGGGAGTATGCAACGTCCGATCCCCAGATCATCCTCCGCGATGAAAGCATCGAGGCGGTCTACGTCTGCACGAGAAACGACTCGCATGCCCGCCTAGGGATAGCCGCCGCGGCTGCGGGGAAGCATATCATGATGGAAAAACCGCTCGCCCTTACCGATCGGGAATGCGATGCGCTACGCGAAGCGGTGGAGAAGTCCGCTGTGATCTTTATGAGCGCGTTCAAACTCAGGTATGAACCGGCGGTGGAGAAAGCGCGGTCGCATGTGCCGCACCCGCTGGTCAGCATCGCCCAGGTCACGGACAGCAGATGGCCGGACGATTTCTGGGGGAATGACCCGGTGCAGGGCGGGGGAAACGTGCTCTCGCAAGGGTGCCACGCTGCTGACTTGCTCTGCTACCTGCACGGGAGCAGGCCGGCCGGCGTTGTTGCCTATGGCGGGAACATGCACCACCAGGGGATCGGCATTGTGGACACGTTGACGGCTGCGATCCGGTTTGCCAACGGCAGCCTGGCATCTCTCGTGGTGACCGATTGCGGCCGCACCCCGCTGGTGTCGAAGTTCTCTGTGCAACTTCTGGACGGCACGATGACAGCCCATCTTTCCGACCGTCTCAAGAGCGTCACTCTCGACGACGGGAAGCACACGACAGTGCATGCGGAGCCGCAGGAGACCGGTCTGGCCGCCGAGAACGCCGATTTTGTGGACGCGGTTCGGGAAGGCCGTCAGCCCCGTGCAACGCTCTCCGACGGCATCCGGGCAACGCAGGTTCTCCTGGCTGCTGTGAAGTCGCTCGCATCCGGTCGCGAGGAAAGTGTGGTGGAATAGATGATCGATCCTCAGACACCGGAACGCCAATGGCTCCTCCATGTGGCACGCGAAGCCGGGGACCGATGGTTCGATCCCCGGACGGGGCTCTGCCTCATCGGACGCGACACCCTCTGGTACGCGGCGGGTTTGCTTTTTGATGAGAGCGAGGATCGCCGGGCCTTTGGCAGGAAGCTCATCTCCCGCATTCGTGGAGGCGACGGAACTCACACCCCTGCCACCATGCTTGCCATTCTGCTCGGGCTTGACGACCGGCTGGACGATCAGTGCAGGGTACACCTGCGGCAGGAGATCGCGGATGAGCTTCCCCGCGCTTCAACTGTGCAATGGAGGGATGGGAACGTCAATCATCCGCTGGGCGCGTATGCCGCCCTCATTCTGGGGGGAGAACAATGCGGTTTGGCATGGGCTTCGGCGCTGGGGTACAAACGCCTGTTGGAATTCCAGCAGACAACCGGCGACCGCCGGACGCGCTCCCATCGCCAGGCAGAAATGTCGGAATATAACAGTCCCACGTATACCGCGCTCAATCTTGTCTTCCTCGGCCTTATCGCAGGGTATTCACGTGAGGAGGCCCCACGGTCTCTGGGCCTGTGGCTTGAACAACGTCTCTGGTTGGATGTCGCGCTCCATTTCCACCAGCCAAGCATGCAGATTGCCGGTCCGCACTCACGTGCGTATCAGGAAGACTCAACCGGTGGCTTTTCTGCCCTCCACGGAGTCATCATTGCCGGGACAGGCCGCAGGTTCTATGCCGATCCCACGCTATCAGCGCGGTTTGACCATCCTTCCACGCTGCTGCAATCAGGACTCACCGCAATCACCCCGCTGCATCCGACGGACTCCGCAAGCGGCATGATGTGGGAGAAACCACTTCCCCTGCTCATGCGAAAGACCACCTACTCAGAGCAATACCACGAGAATGCGGCAGGTGAGGGCTTCAGTTTTGATGATGAGGTCTACAAGGGGGGGTGGCGGGATCTCACGACATACATGAACGAGGAGTGGACGCTGGGAACGGCTTCTCTGCCGTACGTCAATGCCGGCCACGCGGATTGCGTCGTGGTAAGACTGAGGCGCTCCGAGCGGATCGAGCGGCCGCAGGATTTCCGGTCCCTCTACACACGGGGGGTATATAACGGATCCGTCGTGGGGCAGCAGAACCTCTGCCACGTGACCGGAGGGACCATTGATGCGAGCTATCTCTATGAAGAGTCCCGGTGTGCGGTCTATCAGCATCGCGACCGCGCGATAGTCTTCGCGTCGCCGAAGCGTGCAGGCCACAAAGACATCCGAAGCTTCCGCCTGGATCTTCTCGCCGGCTGGACCGCCCCTTTTGATGAGTTGTATGTCGACGGCAAGCCGGTCGAGCGCTTCCCGTTCGAAGCAGATGTTCCATCACGGGTCTGTTTCCGCGATTTCCGGACCTATGGTCTGCTCATCCCGCTGACGCTGTCGCCGGCGGCACTCCGGGCGCCCTTCCGCATCTGGACTGCAAATGGCCACATCATGATTTCCCTGTTCAACTATGACGGCCCTGCCACGGATCTCTCTCGCGAGGAGTTGACTGAGTGGAGAAACGGTTTCATTCTCCATCTCTCAACTGCGAAGGAATGGGAATCCTTTGAGGACTTCCGGCGCTGGACGACGACGGTCCGGGTTGCGGAGACGGTTGTGGCGGGCCCATCAGACGGGTTGTGTATGATGCACCTGACGGCACCATGACGGCCGAGTACGACCCCTGGCGGGAGTGCTTTGTGGCCAGGATCTGGAATGGCGCAGAGGAAGAAGTAACACACCTCGAGATCGAAGCCGGGCCGCACAGGCAGCCGCTCCTGGATCCCTTGACCATTTTTGGATCGGAGGCGCGGAATCCATGACGCATCCCTTCCGAACTCGACTCAAGCGCGACGTCGCGGGGTATGCTTTCATTGCCCCGTGGCTGATCGGGTTCGTGCTCCTTACCGCCGGTCCGATGGCTGTGTCGGTATACCTGAGCGGTACTTCCTGGACGATGTTGTCTCCGCCCGTCCCTGTGGGGCTGGCCAATTATGAGACGATACTCGTTGAGGATGAGCTATTCGTGACGAGCCTGCAGAACACGCTATACTACGTCGCGTTTTCAGTACCTCTTTGCCTTGTGACATCGCTCATCCTTGCGATAATGCTCCATCAACGTCTCCGGGGGATCTCAGTTTTCCGCACCATCTTCTTTCTCCCCTCGATCACCAACATGGTGGCGGTATCCATGCTCTGGCTCTGGGTCTTCAACCCGGAATTCGGCCTCCTCAACGCGTTGCTGGAGCTCGTGGGCATCGAAGGGCCGCTCTGGCTTCAGAGCGAGACCTGGGCGAAGCCGTCGCTCATTATCATGTCGCTCTGGGGAGTCGGCGGGACGATGATCGTGTTCCTCGCCGCGCTCCAGGGGATTCCGCAGGAGTTGTACGAGGCAGCGGATCTTGACGGCGCAGGCCGCTTCCGGCGGCTGATCCACATTACGCTTCCGATGATTTCGCCCGCAATGCTGTTCAACCTGATCATCGGCGTGATAGGGAGTTTTCAGGTCTTCACGCAGGCCTTCGTCATGACGGGAACGGCGCAGCCAGGAAGCGAAGGGGGGCCGAACAATGCCACGCTGTTCGTGGTACTCTATCTGTACAAAAAGGCCTTCCAGGAATTCCGTATGGGGTACGCTTCGGCGCTCGCGTGGATTCTCTTCTTTCTCATCCTCGCCGTGACACTCGTTCAGATGCGCTTGTCCAAACGGTGGGTGCATTATGAAGCGGGGGAACGATGATGGCCCGCGGATCATCCTGGCAGACGATGACTGTTGCCACCTCGCGCTATGTCGTTGCCTACGGCGTCCTGATCCTCCTCAGCGGCGTGTTTCTCCTCCCGCTGCTCTGGATGCTTTCGGTTTCTGTGCAGGATGTCGAAGGCGTGTTTGCCCAGCCGTTCCGTTGGATTCCCGAACAACCCCGATGGGAGAACTTCCGGGAAGCAGTCACAATGTTTCCCTTCGGGAGATACCTGGCGAATACCACGATCATTACTTTTTCCGTGGTGCTGCTCACGCTACTCTCTTCATCGCTCGTCGCCTACGGCTTCTCGCGGATGCGTTTCCGTGGACGCAATCTGCTCTTTGCGCTTTGTCTTTCCACGATGATGCTGCCCGGTCAGGTCACCATGATTCCTCTCTACGTGGCGTTTGCGCGGCTGGGCTGGGTGGATACCTGGTATCCGCTCATCGTGCCCGCCCTGTTCGGGTCGCCGTTTTACATCTTTCTTTTGCGTCAGTTCTTTCTGACTATTCCGCGGGAGTACGATGAGGCGGCTGTTCTTGACGGTGCGGGCAAACTGAGAATCTACTGGAGCATCATCCTTCACCTTGCCCGGCCGGCCCTCGCCACGGTGGCGCTCTTCAGCTTTGTGGGCACCTGGAACGACTTCTTCGGTCCGCTGATCTATATCAACACTCCTGAAAAAGCCACTCTGACACTGGGACTGCAGATGCTGAAATCGCAGATTGTCGGCACGGGAACGGTACAGTGGCACATACTGATGGCCGCGTCACTCCTGGTGATGCTGCCCAATGTCGTGGTCTTCTTTCTGGCACAAAAGCACTTTGTCAAGGGACTGCAGATGGGAGGGCTTCGCGGATGAGCAGGCAATTCGCATACACAGAGCGACGGTATCATTCCGTGACGCTGCCGGCTGTCCGGGCGAAGCTATTCATGCTTGCCTTCACGGGGCTCCTGGCGCATTTGCAGTTGGGCTGCGGAACCGGAGACCAACACGCGAAGGGAACGGTGGTGTACAATTGTCCGGCCAACGCCGCCGAAGTGGCGGTCCTCCAGAAAGAAATCCCGCGCTTCGCGGATACGTCCGGCGTGAACATCACCCTGCACCCGTTCACGGGGCAGGAGAAGCTGTATGCGATGATGGCGGCGGGACAGGCCCCGGACATCTTCTATACAAGCAGCACCATGCGGGACCAGCTTGCAGCGGAGGGACGATTGCTTGATCTCCGGAAGGTAAGCGAAGGCGATCCATTCGTCAATCGACTCTGGCCTCATAGCAGACAAAACAGCTTGTCGCCGGACAGCGGATGGTACGGCGTCGGGAATTGGGAGTTTGCCTGCGGGGTGTACTACAGGAAGGACTTCTTCGACGCGGCGGGGATCCCGTATCCCGATACATCCTGGACGTGGGAGGATTGCGTTACCGCAGCAAGGGCGCTCACCGTCCGCGCGAACCCGTCAGAACAACCGTCGCGCTACGGGATTTTCATCGGTAGTCACTTCGTCGAAACGCTGGAATTGATGCGCGGAAGCCGGTTCACTCCCAATGCGCTCACGGTGACCATTCCGGAAAGCTCGCTCGACGTATACCGGAAGTACATTGCGCTCATGGATGAGGAGCTCATGCCTGATATACGGCGTGTCCAGGCCATGGGTATGCAAGCCCCCCAACTCCTCCAAACGGGCCGCGTTGCGATGCTCGTCGAGGCGGTGCCGCACCAGACCCTCATGGAGACGCTGACAGTCCCTTGGGGGCTGGCGCCCTTGCCTCGCTTCGCGGGACATGCTCCCGCATACTTCAGATCGGCCAGCGGCGGGCTATCGATTTCTGCGACGACGGCGAATCCTTCCTCAACCTGGAAGGCGCTGGTCTGGATTATTGCCGGAGCGAGCATCTACCAGCCGAACCCGGTTCTGCGCGACGCGGATTTCGTATCAGGTTGGGAACAGCGGTATCCGAAGCTGGTGGGAAGCGGCTTCAGGGAGGTGTGGGACCTGAGCCTCAAGCACAACGCCGGCGATCCCCGTTTCTTCGTTCGCTATGCAAGCTGGACCTCCGGTCCGATCCTGGAGAAGCTCCAACCGGCACTGGACCGGCTCTGGGCAAGACAAAGCACCGTTGAGGATCTTCTCAATACTGCGCACGCGATCAACGCCGGCCTTCGTGCGCATCTCGAAGAAACCCTCCGCCACCGGACACTTCAACCGGCGTTCCGGACTCATCTCGAACGTGCCATGGAGCAGCTGGATGAACCGGCTTCGCATTGAGCCATCAGGTACGACGGATTGCCTGGTGTGGAGCGGCTCACGCCTGCTTGCAGAGGTCAGAGACCTCCGGCTTGTTGCTCTCTGTCTTCGTGAGCACGGAAGACAGCTGCTCGATCCGAATGTGCCCCTTCCCCTGTTCTGGGAACAATATGCCGACCACGAAAACCCGGAACGCAATGCGTCAAGCAGGGGAGTGATTCATGTCGAAGGGGACACGCTGGTCTGCCGCGGAAGCACCTCTACCGGCTCCGCGCTCAGT
>JADLEA010000147.1 GCA_020846365.1 Bacteroidota bacterium | reverse complement strand
GCATACTTGAGCGCAAACGGCCCGCATGACCACTTGTTCGGTTGAGGATAGAGTCCCATTGGTCCACAAAATTGTATCATTAAAGGTACACATTGAGGAAGGCAATTCCAATATCGAAAAAGCGCCCGATTTGGGCGGAAAATGCCGTGTTGGGAGGGGAAATTGCGACCGCGAGCTAGCCGGAAGGAGTGCGAAACTCCAGTTCCCCCTTGCCGCGGTAACGCATGACCGCGAGGACCAGGAAGCCCACGAGCGCACCAACGCAGAAGAGCATGCCGGTGAGGAACACGATCACGGACAACGGCTCGGCAGCCTCCAGGTTATCCGAGAGCAGCCAGTGCCAGTCGTGCTTCAGACCCGGCGCAATCAACTTGAGCTTTCTGAAAGGCGCGTCAGCAATGTACACGCTCACGTTGATCATGCTCTCACCGACCCAGAATGCCGGATAGGGAACCTGCGAAGGACGCTGCATCCAGGTCACCACCAGCAATGCGGCCGGCAAGAGCACCTGAACCAGCGAGCCGCCAAGCACATAGATCAGCTGCCCGAACGGCTTCATGAACAGATGCCCTGCCTCATGAATGAACAGGTTGATCGTGTCCATCACAAACAACAGGAAGGGGGGATTCGACGGGCGGTCGCCGGGTGCATATTCCGTGGCGAGCACCACGAGAATGTACAGGATATAGATGCCGATGAGAATTTTGAAGGCGAGGAGCGCCGTGCGCATGCGCGTAGTTCCTGGTTATCGCCGGGACGTCTCGCGATAGAACCTGATCAGCCCGGTGTTCGGGGGCACGACGCCCTGCTGACGCATCATCGTGATCACCTGCCCACGGTGATACGTGCAATGATCCACCAAGTGCTGGAACGCCTGCCAGATGGCGTGCTCGAATACTTCCCCGGCGGTGGTCTTCATGGTGAACGTCCCCTGAAGCTTCTTATCGGTCATGGTTCCAAGAAACTTCGCCACCTCAAATCCGGTGCTCTGCCAGAGAGCAAACAGCGCGGCATGGGACGGTGCATCTGCGGCGGTGAGGAATGCCTCCGGTTTTCCTATCCACCGCCCCAGCCATACTCTCTCCGATCCCACCATATGGAGGAGCGTGCCATGAATGCCTCCATGACTGCTCTTCATATCCCGCAGGTATTGTTCCGCCGGCATCGCCCCTGTGGCCTCGAATATCCTGTTGGTAGCCCATGCATTGTACGCGTGGAGGGTTTTGATTTCCTGCAGTGTCATCGGGAGAGTCCTTTCATGCGCCTGATCGGTGCTTCGCGGGTTACGACGCCTGCTCCTTGAGCGCCGCCAGGATTTTCAAGGCCTCAATGGGCGTCAGCGTGTCGATATTCAATGCCTGCAATTTGCGGCGAACCTCATCGTCTTTCATCTCAAACAGCGTCAGCTGCACGTTCGCAGCCGGACTCCGTGCGCTTCGCTTCCGGTCTCCCTCCGGTTTCCCGTCATGGATCGAGAGATCCGTTCCTTCCAGGTTCTTCAGGAGTTGTTTGGCACGCTCCGTAACCTCCTCCGGCAGACCCGCCATCTGCGCAACCTGGATCCCGTAGGAGTGATCGGCAAAACCCGGAGTAACCTTGTGCAGGAACACGATCTTGTCTCCGTATTCCCGCACATCCACCTTGTAGTTCTTGATGCGGGGGAAGAGATCGGCCAGTTCGTTCAGCTCGTGGTAGTGCGTGGCAAACAGCGTGCGGGCGCCGACCCGCTCATGCAGATACTCCGTCAGCGACCAGGCGATGCTGATGCCGTCGAACGTGCTCGTCCCACGGCCAACTTCATCCAGCAGGATCAGACTCCGTTCCGTGGCGGTGTTTACGATATGCGCGGCTTCATGCATCTCAACGAGGAACGTGCTTTCGCCCGACGCAATATTGTCGCTTGCGCCAACACGTGTAAAGATCTTGTCCACCATCCCGATCACCGCGCGCTCTGCCGGAACATGGCTTCCGATTTGCGCAAGAAGGACGATCAGCCCGACCTGCCTCAGATAGCTCGACTTGCCGCTCATATTCGGGCCGGTGATAATCAGGATCTGGTCAGCGGACGTGTCCAGGTGCACGGAGTTCGGCACATACAGTTCGCCCGGAGGCAGCAGGCGCTCGATCACCGGATGACGGCCACCGGCGATATCCAGCACCGTCCCCTCATTCACTTCGGGGCAGGCATACCCGTATTCAGCGGCCACTTCCGAAAGCGAAGTCAGGCAGTCCAGGCGGGCCAGTGCAGAGGCGTTGTTCTGGATTGTCTCGGCTTCCTGTGCGACCTTCAACCGGACTTCCGTGAACAACTCGGTTTCCAGGGCAAGGATGCGTTCTTCGGCGTGGAGAATCTTCTCTTCGTACTCTTTCAGGGCAGGCGTAATATAGCGTTCTGCGCCGGTTAATGTCTGTTTGCGGATGTACTCGGAGGGAACTTTGTCCTTGTGCGTATTGGTGATTTCAATATAATAGCCAAACACGTTGTTGAAGCCGACCTTCAGGGACGGAATGCCGGTACGCTCGCGCTCGCGGGCCTGCAAGTCCGCGATCCACTTCTTGCCGCTGGTCGTCAATTCTCTCAACTCATCCAGGGGAGGGTGGTATCCCCTGCGGATGACGCCCCCGTCGGCCAGTGCTGCGGGCGGATCGGGTTCGATGGCCGCGCTGACAAGCGCCACGACATCCGGAAGTGGGCGGAGCTGTTCGTGGATTGCCGCAAGGGCCTTGTCCTCCAAGTGCGCGGTGGTCGAGCGCATTTGCTCCACCTCGATCAGGATGGCCTTGAGCGCATTCAAATCCCGCGGTCCTGCTCGTCCAGTGCAAATACGCCCGCTGAGCCGCTCCAGGTCTCCGATGCGTGAGAGGTGTTCCGTAAGCGTCTTCTGTCCCCCGGCGTCAGATCGCAGTGCTGATACCGCATCGCGCCGCTCCAGGATGGGTGCCAGGCGATTGAGCGGCTGATGGATCCAGCGCTTCAGCATCCTTCCCCCCATTGCCGTCCGCGTCCTGTCCAGCACTGCAAACAGTGTCCCTGTCTCTTCGCCGGCCATCGAAGAGGTGATTTCCAGGTTCCGCTTCGTCGAAGGATCCAGCACGATGTGATCTTCCACATCGAAAGGGGTGAGTTTGCGGATATGGAGGAGGTTGGCCTTTTGGGTCTCCTGCAGGTAGTGCAGCACCGCGCCCGCGGCGGTCACCCCGATGGCGTAGTCCTGAACCCCGAAACCTTTCAGCGTTTGCGTGTGGAAATGGCCGGTCAGCAGATCCCGCGCATACTCATCGTTGAACACCCAGTCATCCAGTTTCGTGTACAGTCCGCGGAATGCGGAGCGGAGGAGCTGCTCCAACGCCGTCTGGTCCCGCCGTTGCACGAGAAGCTCTGACGGCTCAAGGGCACCGATATGCTCCCCAAGCTGCCGTAGCGGGAGTTCCGCAACGCGAAACTCCGCCGTCGAGACGTCCACAAACGCCAATCCCACGCGGTCCGTGCCCGTCGCCAGCGGTCCGGGCAAGGCCACTGCGGCAAGGAAGTTGTTTCGCTTCTGGTCCAGAACCTTTTCGGAAAACGCCACACCCGGCGTCACGACCTCGATCACATCCCGCTTGACGATCCCCTTGGCGAGCTTGGGATCCTCAAGCTGTTCGCAGATGGCAACGCGGTGGCCTGCTTTGAGAAGCTTTGGGAGATATGCTTCGAGCGCATGGTGCGGAAAGCCGGCGAGCGGGGTTTCGCCTGCGCCGCCGTTCCCGCGCCGCGTGAGGGTGATGCCAAGCACGCGTGCGGCGACCCGGGCATCTTCATCGAAGGTCTCAAAGAAGTCCCCCATCCGGAACAACAGAATCGTGTCCGGATACCGGGCTTTGACCTGGGCATATTGCCGCATGAGGGGGGTAGACATGAAGATGCGCTGTTGTTTCGGATCATTACAATGTACGATAAAACAGACCCGAAAAGCAACGCATCAGAGCATCAGCATTCCGGCGCTACTCGAACTGCATCACCCGGTAGCTCTCCCACCAGTTGGTGATCGCGTAGGTTGTGACATAGTAGCCCGGATAATACGGCGGGCGGAAGGCCTGATCCGAAAGACGATCGTCGTACCGGTAGCGTTTGGAGAAGCCGTGGTTCAATACGCCGCCGCTGAAGGTACCGACCGCACCGCGTTCTTTCTGCACGATGGAACCGAGCACGCGCAGTTCGCCGCAGATCGGAAGCGAATTATAGTTTTCTGCCGTGAAGGAGCCGTCCCTGGTGAAAATGCTTCCGTGGATCTCGCATTCGCTGTTGTTGGCGGCGTTGTCTTTGATGATGACGTTGTCTTCCGCAACCAAGCCCAGCACGTCATCACTCGCGCCGAACCGCGGATTCCGCTCGTAGAGAACGTCATCCTGGATGTAGACATTCGATGATGAAGCAAGCGTCAGTTTCCCGTCCAGCGTTCCTTCAACATTCACCTTTCCCGTTCCGAGGATGACGCCGTTGAACCCGACGTCGTTGAGGTCGATGGAATCGATCAGCGCCCCGCTCGAGGTATTCCCGCTGCGAATATACGCCTTGCCGTCATTGTTCGCGCCGGTCCCGGGCGAAAGGGTGACATAGATGTCTCCGATGTACTTCCGGCCGCCGCCAACGCTGGCCGTTACGAGTTCGGAAAGATCATTGGGGAATTTGATCGGTGCTATGCCCGTCTCGTAATTGTCTTTGAAGATGGCCTGGTTGGTCCCCTTCCCGACCTTCGGAGGATCGAAGCCCTTGGCTGTGGTGGCTTTCTGCATAAACACCGGGCTGCCGTTGATGTGCAGGTTGCCGTTGGAGTGGACGCGGCCCCAGACGGTGTCCTTGCTGATCCAGAAGACGTTGCCTTCAAAATCCGTCATCCAGGCGAAGAGCGTGAAGCTGTTCTTTTTGTTCCTGTCGAAATAGACGTCCACCGTATCATGCAGGGATGCGCCGCCGCCCATGGGGTAGGTGGAGACACAGCGCATGCGGAGCCGGTTGCCGCTCACAGCTTCAACGCCCGCCTTGTAGGACCCGGTGAAATTCGAGCCGGAGAACGTCTTGGTGACGGTTGCGAAGTCGCTTGTGTCCTGGTAGAATCTCGCCAGGCGCGCATTCGCCCCTGCAAGAGCCAGATTATGCGAAGCCGTCATGACGTTGTACATGGACATGTTGGAGACGGCTTTTGTGGCCACGTCGTTCACATTCAGAGAGATGTAGCCGAGAATGGCCGACAGGCCTATGACGAGAAGGATACCGGCTTTTCCGCCCACGAGCACTACCTCCGGGAATTCTGGGATGCCAACCGCGTCTGCTGCCAGTACGAGCTGGAGTGGAGCATGTTGCCGGAGCCGACGCCGCTCGCTCCTGCACCGTGCACAGCGTACGGGTTCTGTACTTCAAGCGTGATTTCCACTTCGTGTATCTCGGACAGCCGGTCCGTCGGCACCGGCGTTGCCAGCTGGTCGCCGCCCATGGTGATGTACCGGAGCCGGAACAGGGTCACCACGCCCACCTTCATGCCGGAAGCACCGTTGACGGTCCGGTAGACAAAGTGGTCGCGTTCGTTTTCGGTATAGCTCAATTCCGAACAGGTTCCCGTGAAATATCGCACCGTGTCCAGGGGAGCGCCATCTTGCGCGAGGTCAATCAGAAACGTAATGCTGGTGCTGTCGGCACCCAACACCGACCGCTCGGCCTCTGGAACGCCGTATCCCATGTTCCGGAACTCCCCTTCCAGCACCTGCACCGTCGTGACGAGCATTTCCTGCACCGTCATGTCGCCTTCGTACACCGAATAGGTTTCGGTGGCGATGTCGTTCGCGGTGAGGACGTTCACCATGAGCATGCCGCCCATGAGCACCGAGCTGATGTAGTCGAATATCTCGTTCATGACCGATCCCGTCTAGTCAAAGTGGAAATAGCCCATCACAAAGGAAGAGTTCAGGGTGTCAACACGGCTGGCATCGTTCACCGGAAACGTCCGCCAGGTTTTCATGTCGAGCCGTTTCACGAATGTCCGGTTTGCCGAAGTCGTTTCGGGATCGTTCATATCCACGTACGACACGGTAAAGTCGGTGCGATACCGCCGGTTGGATGTCCCTGCTTCCTTCTCAATGGTGTAGCCGTCAAAATCGTCAAAATCATTGAACGCGTCGAGCGAATCCTCTCCGGACTCCGGGCCCAGAAGCGCCGGGGAGGTAAGCGACATGGCATTAGCGACGCCCACATGCATCGTGTCGGTGATGTTGTCGAATGCCAACCCCTGAGCCATCTCAATGTAGGAGGTGGTCAATGTCGTCAGAAAGATGCCGTCCTGGCCGGTGCCGATTGCATCACCCGCGCTTGCCGTCATGTCGTAGAAATTCACAAGAATAGTCGACAGGAGTACAAATGCACCGAGTGTGAGTAGTGTATGCCCTGATCCCATGCGGCCCTCGTTAGTTACGACCCCTCTTCGGGTCTACAATGCACAAATGCCATGCCGTGACGGGAGGGGCTACTGGAAGGCGTAAAGTGGAAGTGCGGACCCGGTGACGCAGTCCATACGTGTAGTATCTTCAACGCATGGAGCAAAGCGGGTGAGAAGGCACTGCTAAGTGTATACCAGGTCTATACCGCAGCGACAACTAGGATTGCCGCGACCTGGCGATGATGGGTGTGTACGAAGCATGTACCGCGCGACAACAGGGAATATAGCAAGCGGGTGAGACAATGTGTGAGCCAAGGTCGCGCCGCGGGAGGATTGCCGTGGCGCCTCAACGCGCCGGTCCTCCGTCAAGCGCCCCGAAGGCAATCGGCTTATTCTAGAATAGAGAAGATACCTTCGATTCTTCCCATCGGGGCCGAGAGCTGCACGCCGGCCACGTCCCCGCGCACGCTCGCGTAGGTTTCCCGGGCAATGCGCACGCCCTCCTGGAACCCCTCCTCCTTCGTCGTGGTCCGCCGCATCCGGTCCAGGATGTCTGCAGGTACGCTCGCTCCCGGCACCTCGTTGTTCATGAACTCCGCATTGCGGTAGGAGACCAGAGGCCAGATGCCGCAGATCAACGGGATCTTCACGCCGGCTATGCGCTTCATAAACCGCTCCAGAATGCGCGGATCAAACACTGGCTGGGTGATCATGTACTCCGCCCCCGCCTCAATCTTCCAGTCCAGCCGCCGCAATTCCTCATCGGCGTTGATGGCTCCGGGATTCACCCCGACCCCGATGCTGAAGGCCGTCGGGTCGCCGATGGGATTCCCCGCGAGATCCAGGCCGTGATTCAGCCGGTTGATGATGTTCGTCAACCCGATGGCGTCGACATCAAACACCGCCGTTGCCTGCGGATAGTTGCCGAGTTTGGGCGGGTCGCCGGTGATGGCCAGGATGTTCCGGGTGCCGAGCGCCCATGCCCCGAGCAAATCGGACTGCATACCGATGACGTTCCGGTCGCGGCAGGCAAAATGCAGCACGGCTTCAATGCCCACCTCACGCTGCAGGATCGCCGCAAGCGCGAGCGCCGACATGCGCGCCGACGCACGCGGACCATCGGGGATATTGATGGCGTCAATGCCAAAATGGTGCAGCCGCCGGGCCTTCTCGACCTGCAGCGCAGGAGATACTCCCTTGGGCGAAACCAGCTCCACCAGCGTGACAAACTGCTTCTTCACCAGCTTGTTGGCAAGGCGCGACTTCTCCTGCTGGGGCACAACCTTCACCGCCTCGGGTGCGGTGATTTTCATCTGTACCGTTGGACGGTCCATGCGCGTCGAGGGCTGAAGCGCCTGCACCGCGCGGCGGATGGCACGGATGTGATCGGGATTCGTCCCGCAGCACCCCCCGACAATCGTTGCCCCGGTGAGAATGAACCGCTTCGCATACTCCGCAATGTACTCCGGCGAGGTCATGTACAGGTTTCGCCCGCCGACATTCTGCGGAACACCTGCGTTGGGCTGAACCGAGATCGGCTGCTTTGTCATGGTCTTGAGCGCTTCCAGAGCATCAAGCATGGCCTTGGGACCGACAGAACAGTTCAAGCCGAGAACGTCCACCTTCTCCTTCTCTACTTCCTTCACAAAAGATTCCAGCGACGCACCGCTCAAAAGCACGCCGTCGTCATTCACGGTAACCTGCGCAATCAGGGGGATGTCCGCGCGAAGCTCGCGCGTGGCGCGCACCGCCTGCAGAAGCTCGCTCACCAGCGAGAAGGTCTCGAGGATGATGATATCCACCCCGCCGTCCAGAAGACCTTTGATCTGCTCGGCGAAGGCCTGCTTTGCCTCGTCGTAGGAGAGCTTCCCGATCGGTTCGATCTGCACCCCCAGCGGGCCCACCGATCCCGCGACAAGGACTTTCTCCCCCGCTTCCCGCCGTGCAATCTCTGCGCCCTTCCGGTTGATCTCGTAAACCCGCGATTCGAGCCCGTACGGCGCAAGCTTGAACCGGTTCGCACCGAAGGTGTTTGATTCGATAACGTCCGCCCCGGCCTGCACGTAGTCGCGGTGTATCTCTGCCACAAGGTCCGGATTAGTCAGGTTCAGCTCGTCGAAGCAGGTGTTGATGTAGATCCCCTTCTCGTACAAATATGTGCCCACGCCTCCGTCAAACACGATTACTTCGTCCTGCAGACGTTCCCGGAACGGCTTCATGATTGACCTGACCTCAATGCGAATGAATGATTGAAAACATTATACGAACTTTTCCAGACAAATTGTCAAACCTT
>JADLEA010000146.1 GCA_020846365.1 Bacteroidota bacterium | reverse complement strand
GTTCCGGCAGCGTTGGGAGTGCGTTCGCATGAACGGGATCGGGTTGCTGCAATGAATGCTGTCGTAGGGAATGAGAGCGGAAAAAAGGAGAGCAGGATAGCGATGGAGCACCAGACACTTCTTGTGGAGATCAGGGATGGCGTCGCCTTTGTGACCATCAATCGCCCTGAGAAGTTGAATGCGCTGAATGCCGTGGCGAAGCGGGAGTTGCGGGAGGTGATGAGTGCGTTGCGCGACAACCCTGACGTGGCGGTGGTGGTGCTGACGGGTGCGGGAGAGAAGGCGTTCGTGGCGGGCACAGACATCGAAGAGCTCACGTCTCTCGGGGCCCAGACGGGCGAGACCTTCTCCCGCGAGGGCCAGGCAGTCCTGGATCTCATCGAAACGCTTGGGAAACCGGTTATCGCCGCCGTGAACGGCTATGCCCTCGGCGGTGGTTGCGAACTGGCAATGGCCTGCACCCTGCGGATCGCCTCAGACCGGGCGAAGTTCGGACAGCCTGAAGTCAACCTCGGTGTCATTCCGGGGTATGGAGGCACGCAGCGGCTTCCGCGGCTGGTGGGGAAAGGCAAGGCACTCGAGATGATACTCACCGGTGCGCCTATCGGAGCCGAGGATGCGCTGCGGCTCGGCCTCGTGAATAGCGTTGTTCCCGCGGCGGAGCTGCTTCAGGCCGCTGACCGGCTCGCCCGAACCATCAGCGCGAAAAGCCGTCCTGCTGTCCGACTGGCGATGGAAGCCGTGCAGGCGTCTGCCGAACTCTCCCTGCAGGACGGGCAGAAGAAAGAAGCCGCCCTCTTCGGAAAGAGCTGTGAGACTGAAGATTTCCGTGAAGGAACAAAGGCATTTCTCGAAAAACGACCTCCGGTGTTTCGTTCACGATGAGCAAAACCCGCACACCGCACCCCCTCCGCGGCCGTCTCGTCGTGCTGGCAGTGCTTGGCATGGCGGCCGTGGCGCTCATGATCCTGGGCTCGACGCCACAGGAGAAACCGGCCGTCGCCAAACAGGCCGCCGCGCATGACCGCCGGCCGGTCACGGCAAACTCCCTGGAAGAAGAGGTGCTCGCCGTGTGCGCGGAGTTCGGTATTCCAGAGAAGGCCATCCGGAAACGCACCGTAAAAGACCGGGCAGGACACGTGCTGCGCCCTGAGCTGCGGCTTGCGGTTCCTCCCGACTTTTCAACATATGAGTTCAACTATGTGCTCAGCTCCAGGGTCGGACCGTTTGGTGCGAACGTTGTCGGCGCCGAACGAACCCGCGACCGGACCGTCACCCTGAGCATCGTGCGCGACGAAACAATTCTCGAAAGCGTTATTCTGGAAACGCGCAAACCGTAAACACCACAGAAGGAGTACTCCCATCAGCACGGACATCATGGAGAAACTTGTCTCGCTCTCGAAGCGACGCGGCTTTGTGTTTCAATCCAGTGAAATCTACGGCGGGCTTAACGGCTGCTGGGACTACGGCCCCCTGGGCGTGGAACTGCTGCGCAATATAAAGGAGCAGTGGTGGCAGTCCATGACCTACCGGGAAAACGTGGAGGGTCTGGATGCCGCCATTCTGATGCACCCGACCGTCTGGAAGGCGTCGGGGCATGTCGAGAACTTCACCGACCCCATGGTGGATTGCAGGGAATGCAAAGCGCGCTTCCGCGCGGACCAGATCGAAGATGCCATGTGCGGCAGCCCGGCGTACAAGGGGCGCAAGGCATCCAAATGCCAGGCAGAAGGCAAATTCACCGAGGCACGGCAGTTCAACCTGATGTTCAAAACCTTCATCGGGCCCGTCGATGACGAAGGGGCCGTGGTGTACCTGAGACCCGAAACCGCACAGGGGATCTTCGTCAACTTTTTGAACGTGCAGACCGCCTCGCGCCAGAAAGTGCCGTTCGGCATCGCGCAGATAGGAAAGGCCTTCCGCAACGAGATCAATACGAAGAATTTTCTCTTCCGGACCCGGGAATTCGAGCAAATGGAAATGCAGTTCTTCGTGAAGCCGGGCACCGACGATGAATGGTTCACGTACTGGAAGGCGGAACGGATCGCGTGGTTCAAGGCGCTGGGCATGCAAGAGGACCGGCTCCGCTTCAGCCAGCATGAACCGGACAAGCTCGCCCACTACGCAAAGGTTGCGTTCGATATCGAGTACAGGTTCCCCTTCGGATGGGGCGAGATCGAAGGTATCCACAACCGGACGGACTTCGATCTCTCGCGGCACGAGCAATTCTCCGGGAAGTCGATGAAGTATTTCGAAGAGCAGGGGAAGGAGAAGTTCACGCCGTACATCATTGAAACCTCCGCCGGCGCCAGCCGGTCGTTCATGGCGTTTCTGGTGGACGCGTACCGGGAAGAAGAGGCACCGACGGCCGACGGCAAAACGGAGATGCGCGTGGTCATGCGCTTCCATCCCAAGCTGGCTCCGATCAAGGCCGCGGTGTTTCCGCTTGTGAATCGTGATGGGATGCCCGACATCGCCAGGAAGATCGAAGCCGATCTGCGGCCGTTTTTCCGCGTCTTCTATGATGACAGCGGTGCGGTGGGCAGGCGCTACAGGCGCCAGGATGAGATCGGCACTCCGTTTTGCATCACGGTGGATTCGCAAACACTGACAGACCAGACGGTTACGGTGCGTGAGCGGGATTCCATGCGCCAGGAGCGCCTGGCCATCCCGGCTCTGCTGCCGTACTTGCGCGAGCGGCTGTAATATGGCCGGGTTGCGTGAAAACGCACGCCTCGTCTTCCTTACCCGTCACGGAGACGTGCGGTCCGGATGGAGGATCCTCCTGTTTCTCCTCTGCCTGGCCGCGATCGGCTTTGTCCTCGTCGGCGGAGCGGGGTGGATTTTCGGAGGAATACCGGCGGCTGCCATGTTCCTCGGCTTTGTGTCGACCCTCCTCGCATCCTGGATCCTCACCCGTCGTGTCAACGAAAAGCCGCTCGCTGCCATCGGTCTATGGGTGCATCCCCGTACCGCCAGGGAACTGGGGATCGGTTTGCTGATCGGGTTCCTGATGATGACCGGCGTGTTCATCATCCAGCTTGCCGCCGGATACCTGACCGTGACGTGGCGCGGTCTGGCATGGCACGAGGCGGGCGCTACGGTTATGTTTTCGCTCTTCTACTTCGCGTCATCGGCGGCCGGGGAGGAACTGTTGTTCCGCGGCTATCCCTTTCAGACGCTGGCGCAGGGCATCACGATGCTTCCCGCAATTCTCGCCATGTCCGGATTGTTCGGTGTGGCGCACATGCAGAATCCTCACGCGACGGTGCTCAGCACCGTGAACGTTATGCTCGCGGGAATATGGCTGTCTCTGGCGTATTTGAAAACGCGCGGACTCTGGCTCCCGTTCGGGCTTCACCTTTCCTGGAACTTTGCGCAGACCACGGTGTATGGATTCCCGACGAGCGGCTTTGGGTTCGCGGAGCACCGGATCTGGTCCACCGTTCAGACCGGGCCGGAGGGGATCACAGGCGGCGCGTTTGGTCCCGAAGGAGGCATCCTGGCAACGCTTGCCCTCGTGGGGGGCACGTGGTACATTGTCAAGTCAAAGTACCTGGTCGCTCCTGAAGGGATCGTGACGCTTGATTCCGTCGAGGATCTGCTTCCCCCCGTTGCTCACCCGACTCCGGAGACGAAGGCATGAGGCAGTGGATGCTCTTTGCGCTCCTGGCGACAGCGGCCGTACCGGTTCCCTCGCAGGTTGTGAAGGACTCGTTGTTTGAGGCCGCGATCCAGCGGGGGATCGTGCATGTGTACAACCTGGAGTTCGAAGCGGCTGATGACGAGTTTGCCACGCTCGTAGCCCTCCAGCCCCGCCACCCCGCAGGCCACTTCTTCCGGGCCATGGTGATCTGGTGGAGAATCATGGTGGATATCGACAACCGCCAGTACGATGAGCAGTTTTTCGAAACCCTTGAGACCGTCGTGGAGCTCTGCGATTCCTTGCTCGACGTGAACGAGAATGACGTCAACGCAATGTTCTTTAAGGGAGGAGCCATCGGGTTCGAGGGGCGCCTGCGATTCCACCGGGACGACTGGCTGGCCGCCGCGAATGCCGGCCGGAAAGCTCTTCCGCTCGTGCAGCAGGCGAGCGAACTCGATCCAACGAATTATGACATCTACCTGGGCACGGGGATCTACAACTATTATGCGGACGTCATCCCGAACGAGTATCCGGTTGTGAAGCCCCTCCTGCTCTTCATCCCGCCCGGCGACAAGAAGAAGGGGATCAGGGAGCTGACCATCGCCACCGAGCGGGCCCGCTACGCTGCGGTGGAAACCATGTACTTCCTCATGCAAATCTACTATAACTATGAGCGCGACTTTGCGAAGGCGCTTCAGCTTGCGGAGAGGCTCCACGGACGGTTTCCGGGGAACATGGTGTTCCACAGGTACGTCGGGCGATGCCACGTGGTGATGGGCAACTACCAGAGGGCGGAAGAGACCTTCCAAGCGATCCTGGCAAAAGTGAGGAAGGGTGATCGCGGCTACACCAGGACGATTGAACGCGAAGCCGAGTACTACCTGGGGGTCTGTGCCATGGAGATGCGTCAGTACGATGCCTCCCTGGAGCATCTCTATCGCTGTGCCAAGCTGTGCCGGGAGCTCGACGTCCGCGAGCCCTCGGGTTTCATGACCATCACGAATCTCAAGATCGGGATGGTGTATGACCTGCAGGGCCGCCGCGAGCTTGCGAAACAACAGTACAACAAGGTCCTGTCCCTGAAGGCCTACAAGGACGCGCACTCCCGGGCGGAACAGTATCTGAAGTCACCCCACGTCCACTAACATGCTGGTCTCATGACTCTCACGGTTCTCTTGTACGGGTTCCTTGCCGGAGCTGCAGTCGTCCTCGGAGGAGTCCTCGTTGTCGTACGGAAGGAGTGGACGGCGCGGTTCCAGGAGTATCTGCTTGCGCTGAGCGCCGGGTTCCTGCTCTCGCTCGTCTTCGTGGAGCTTGTGCCGGAAGCCCTGCATGCCGTCGGTGCGGAGGCCCCGCTCTACATGCTTGCCGGCTACGCGATTCTCCATCTGTTCGAGCACACCATTGTCGGGCACCTCCATTTCGGCGAAGAGACGCACTCCGAAATCATGCTGTCCAGCGTTGCCAGCTACTCCACATTCGCCGGTCTCTGCATTCACGCATTCTTCGACGGCTTCGCCATCGCCGTAGGGCTGCAGTTTGATTTCCTTCTGGGCTTGCTGATCTTCATCGCGGTCATCCTGCACAAGATTCCGGAGGGACTGACCATCGCTTCGGTCATGCTCGCCGCGCGGCACCGGCGCTCCACTGCTTTCATCGCGTCTATTGTCGTCGGGGCGGCAACGTTCGGCGGTGCCGCAGGCGGCCTGATGCTGGGGGGTATTGACGAGCGGCTGGTGGGGACGGCGTTCGCATTTTCTGCCGGCATCGCTACCTATGTCGGCGCAAGCGACCTCATCCCCGAGATCAATCACTCCAAAAACCGGATCATCCCCGTTCTGGTCTTTGTGGGAATGATACTCTTCTACCTGGGGAAAGTGGCGCTGGGAACGGTGGCTGGTGTTCACCACTGACCTGCGGGGGGACGCCGACTCGTGGGCGTTCAGGGCTGGCTCGGGCTCTCCCCGGAGCCCAAAATGCGGGCGGTGCTGAGGGAGGCACGGAGCGAAGTAACACGGTGCGGAGCGAAGTAACGCGGTGCCGGGCAAAGCAACCCGGCACGGTGCGCAGAAATCAGGTGCGGACCGACGTAGTGCGACTCGGAGTACAGCAATGCGCCTAGGAGCAGCCAGGATGGCGGAACTCGACGCGGGGGATATGCGGTCGGTCGCTCAGAATGTCGTGCTGACTGAGACCCTGTGCAACAACCCCGCTTTTCCGAGCGACGACAGGGCGTAGTCGACATTGTAATCGCTGACCTTGATCCCGAGACCGGTCGAAAAGCCCGCCAGATCCGCAGATGATCCGATCTTGAAATCCTTCCTCCGCGCGTTATCGTAGCCGAAGCGAAGTTGGACGACTCTGCTGAGGGTGAACTCCCCGCCCACCGTAAACGAACGGAAGCGGGAGACGAAATCCTCCGCGTCGTCATTGAGCCGGTGCACGCCCACGTTGAGAAGAAGAGGAAGCCCCCTCGGAATGATGGATGCACCGATGGCCACGTCCAGCGGGAGATTCTCGCGCGTGGTGTTGTAGGCGGACAACTGGGCGCCAAGGTTCCTGATGCTTGCCCCAAGCGCTATCCTGCTCTCCGGGATCGTGTAGAGGATGCCGACATCCGCCGCGAGGGCCGTGGAGGAGTAGTCGCCGATTCCCGAGTACACGAACTTCGCGCTCGCGCCGAGATACAGGTTCTCCTCCATGGGGAAAGCGTAGCCGACGGATAGCGCGATATCATTGGCGCTGAATGTGCCGGTGGGATTCCCCAGGAGGTCGGTTCCGTCGAAGGAACCGTAGTTGGTAAAGACAATGCCCGCCCCGAACCTGCCGATGTCCTGCAGTTCCGTGCTGAAGCTCACATGCCCGGCGTTGATATCCAGGAGGTGCTTGAAAAAGCCCACCGATCCGGAAGAGGACTGGAGCGTTGCCAAACTCGCCGGGTTGTAGAAGAGCGCGTTCGGGTCCCCCTGAACGGTGGTGAAACTGCCGGCCAGCGCCGCCGCGCGGGCCCCGACATCATTGCGCAGAAAATTGTAGACGGTGTT